>NZ_JBIWBA010000020.1:0-77547 GCF_044760715.1 Lysinibacillus sp. NPDC098008 | reverse complement strand
TTCATTCGATGTCCAAAATTATTTCGTTCACTTACTAAAGTAAGCTACTAAAATTTATTGATTACGTTTTGCTTGTTCAGTTTTCAAGGTTCATATTGTTGCCTTTTGGGACAACTTCTTAATTTTATCATACATTCGAAATAGATGTCAATACTTTTTTTGGAGCGGGTGATGAGAATCGAACTCACGACATCAGCTTGGAAGGCTGAGGTTTTACCATTAAACTACACCCGCATATATAAAATTTGGCGCGCCCGACAGGAGTCGAACCCATAACCTTCTGATCCGTAGTCAGACGCTCTATCCAATTGAGCTACGGGCGCTTATTAAAATTAATCGACTTGGTGCGGCCGAGAGGACTTGAACCTCCACGGGGTTGCCCCCACTAGGCCCTCAACCTAGCGCGTCTGCCATTCCGCCACGACCGCATTCATTTAGTAACTTTTCTAGTATACTTACATCAACCTAAAAAGTCAACTTGTTTCTTAAAAAGATGAGCCATGAAGGACTCGAACCTTCGACCCTCTGATTAAAAGTCAGATGCTCTACCAACTGAGCTAATGGCTCAAATTAAGAAATGAATGGCTGGGGTACTAGGATTCGAACCTAGGCATGACGGAATCAAAATCCGTTGCCTTACCGCTTGGCTATACCCCAATAAGTGGCGGTCCCGACCGGGATCGAACCGGCGATCTCCTGCGTGACAGGCAGGCATGTTAACCGCTACACCACGGGACCTTTATATGCTTATTAATATTAATTATGAAAAATGACCCCTACGGGATTCGAACCCGTGTTACCGCCGTGAAAGGGCGGTGTCTTAACCACTTGACCAAGGGGCCATGGCTCCGAAGGCAGGACTCGAACCTGCGACAACCTGATTAACAGTCAGGTGCTACTACCAACTGAGCTACTTCGGAATAATTCATATTATGTCGTCGTCATCTTATCGACTTTTTCTATTATAAGGACAACACAATCAAACGTCAACCTTTTTTATAAAATTTTTATTCTAATTGCTTCAGCCTCCCTAAACACTTGCTACAGCAGTATTTTTCCATATTCATTTTTATCTTTCTCATATATAATTGCTGACAATTGACACACATATACGTGTAGGAGCGGCGTTGTTTTTGTGCGGTAGCTTTGGGCGATTGTAAAGCCGAGCAAAAACGAGGCGCATTTACTTTTTTTAATAACTCTTTAAAATCTTTATCTCGATGTTTGTAACCCTTTCCCTCGATATGTAGATGATAATGGCATAGTTCATGAAGAACGATTCCTTTAACTTCTACAAGACCATATTGCTCATAAGCCTTTGGGTTAATTTCGATATTATGTGATTGTAGCAAATAACGTCCACCCGTTGAACGTAACCTGCTATTAAAATATGCTTGATGAGTAAATGGTTTATGAAAGCTTTCCATAGATAACTGACACACAAGTTGCTGTAGTTCCTCATTGTTCATAGTCATCACCTCTAACAACAAGAATACCACACTGCACAGTATTGGCAGTGTGGCAAAAAATTATTACTTAATCCATTGTTTGATTTTTTGGTGGAAGCATTGTTAAAGAAATGCGTCCTTTATTAATATCAATTTGTTCTACCCAAACGGTTACGATATCACCTAAGGCTACAACTTCCAATGGGTGCTTAATGCGTCTATTTTGTAATTTAGAAATATGCACTAGTCCATCTTGCTTCACACCAATATCAACAAATGCTCCGAAGTCTACGACATTTCTAACCGTTCCCTGCAATTCCATCCCAACTTTTAAATCTTCCATTTTTAATACATCTGTTTTAAGCAGTGGCTGTGGGAAAGCATCGCGTGGGTCGCGACTCGGCTTCATCAATGTTTCTACAATATCTTGAATCGTTACAACGCCGATTCCTAGGGCATCACTTAACTTTTGAATCTCTAAAGCCGCAATAGCTTCTTCTGCCTTTGGTGTGCCAAGTTCTTTTTTATCAATTTGTGCCTCTGCTAATATTTGCTCAGCTATTTTGTAGCTTTCAGGGTGAATACCTGTAGCATCAAATGGATTTTTAGCTTCTGGAACACGTAAAAAGCCGATTGCTTGCTCATAGGTTTTAGCACCAAGCCTTGGAATTTTCTTTAACTGTGCACGTGTTGTAAATTGACCATTTTCTTCTCGCACCTTAACTATATTTTCCGCAACTGTTTTGGATAAACCCGAAACGTATTGTAAAAGTGATGAAGAAGCCGTATTTACATCTACACCTACTTGGTTAACTGCTGTTTCTACAATAAATGTTAATGATTCATTTAATTTTTTCTGGGAAACATCATGCTGATACTGACCTACACCAACAGCTTTAGGTTCAATTTTCACCAACTCTGATAAAGGGTCCTGTAAGCGGCGTGCAATCGAAACGGCACTTCGTTGCTCTACCTGTAGATCAGGAAATTCTGCACGTGCAATATCAGATGCTGAGTACACAGAGGCACCCGCTTCATTGACAATAACATACGCTACATCTGTAGCAAGCTCATTTAATACATCTGCAATAAACTGCTCTGTTTCACGAGAGGCTGTACCATTCCCAATAGCAATAATACTAATTGGGTATTTTGCTAAAATTCCTTTCACAGTAGCTTTAGATTTTGCTACATCGGGTTTAGGTGGATGAGGATAAATAGCTGTAACCTCTAGCATCTTCCCTGTTTCATCTACAACCGCTAATTTACAGCCTGTACGATAGGCTGGGTCTACACCTAGTACATATTTGCCCTTCATAGGTGGCTGTAATAAAAGATTACGTAAATTTTCAGAGAAAATATGAATTGCCTGTGCCTCTGCTTTTTCTGTTAGCTCGTTTCTTAGCTCTCTTTCGATAGATGGTTGAATTAAACGCTTATATGAATCCTCTATTGCTAGCTTGACTTCCGCAATAGCGGGAGATGAACCAGTTGCAGGTATCCATTCCTTCCACATAATCATTAATACTCGGTCTATTGGCACATGAATTGAAACCTTTAAAACCTCTTCTTTTTCTCCTCGGTTGATCGCTAAAATACGATGAGGAACAATGCGACTTACAGGCTCCTTATATTCGTAATACATTTCAAAAACATTTTTTTCATCTATCTCTGCATTTTTTATATTTGTTACAAGCATGCCATCTTTCCATGAATACGCACGAATTTTCTCACGGATAGTAGCATCGTCAGCAAAACGCTCTGCTAAAATATCTCGCGCGCCTGCTAGTGCATCTTCGAGAGAAGCCACCTTGTCATGGTCTACAAAATCAGCTGCTAGTTGCTCTAATGAATCATTACTATATGCTAGTAGCAAGTCTGCAAGGGGTTCTAAGCCTTTTTCTTTAGCAATTGTTGCCTTTGTACGTCGCTTTTGCTTATATGGTCTATATAAATCCTCTACACGCTGTAAAACTGTTGCTGCAAGAATAGCTTGTTCCAATTCAGGTGTAAGCTTGTCCTGCTCTTGAATTAACCGTATAACCTCTTCCTTGCGTTGCTCAAGCTGCTGTATGTAATGATAACGATCCTCCACAGCTTTAATTTGCACCTCATCAAGAGAGCCTGTCATTTCTTTTCGATAGCGTGCAATAAATGGTACTGTATTTCCCTCTTCCAATAACTTAATAACAGCATCCGCTTGCCCCGGCTTAACCGCTACATCCTTGGCAATAAGCTGTAACATTTGTTTATGTTCCACATTATCCCTACCTTTTTCTTTTCATTCTACCATTACACTTTACTAAACATACAAAAAAATAGTCTACTCAGGCGACCGTGAGTAGACTATTTTTTAACTGAGAAAACTTAGAGCGAAACACCGCCGCTTGCTAGAATGGCCTCTTGTAATTTTTTTATAGCTTTTCTTTGTATGCGAGATACATGCATTTGCGAAATGCCTAATCGTTCTCCAGCTTCTTTTTGACTAAGCTGCTCTAAATATGTAAGCTGAATAACTTGTTTTTCCCTCTCATTTAACACGACCATTGCATCGGAAACAAGCATTCGTTTATTGGTCATTTCATAGCCATCATCTTCTCTACCCAAAATATCGAATAGTGTAACCGTGCTACCATCTGAATCAGACTCTATTGAATGATCCATTGAAAGCGCCTGATAGCTGCGCCCCATTTCCATCGCCTCTAATACTTCTTCCTCTGCCACTTCTAATCGTTCAGCGATTTCCTGAATGGATGGAGAACGCTGCAATTCAATTGTCAGCGCTTCCACTGTTAATTTAATTCTTGGGCCTAATTCTTTAATGCGTCTAGGCACATGAACATCCCATGTTTTATCACGTAAAAAGCGCTTAATTTCCCCAACAATCGTTGGCACAGCAAATGCTTCGAAACTACGACCGACATTTGGATCAAAACGTCTAATTGCACCTAATAAGCCCAGCATTCCTACTTGAACAATATCATCATAATATGATTTGCCATTTGAATATTTACGCGCTATTGACTCAACTAAATATCGATAATGAATCACTAAGTTGGTTTGTGCTTCATCATCCTCCGTTGACTGGTATAATGCAATCCACTTTAATACATCTTCTTTGGATGAAGATTTACGTAGTGATTCTTTCGACATTTTTTTCCACCTGCTCCCTAGAGACATACTTTGTCATGAAAACAGTTACGCCACCATCGTTATTAATCATCACCTCATCCATTAAAGTTTCCATTAAATAAAGTCCCAAGCCACCTTCTCTTAGCCCTGCAATGCTCTCCTCAGGGTGATACGGTCCAATTTTAGACTTAACCTCTTCAAAGCTAAAGCTATTGCCATAATCCGCAATCATGATTTCGATTTTATTGTCATACAACGCACACCCGATGACGATTTCGCCTTCCTCATCTTCCTTATAAGCATGATGTACAACATTTGTTACTGCCTCACTTGCCGCAATTTTCAAATCCTCAATATCATCATAGCTAAAGCCAACTCTAGCAGCTAGGCCAGAAACAGTTAAACGAATAACACTGACAAATTGCGGTTTAGCAGGAACTCTAATTTCTATATAATCAAATTCCTTCATTAGCTTAATTCCACCTTTTTATCAGTTTCGATATCCATTAAATCACTTAAACCCGTTATTTCAAACAATCTTTGTAGCCTATTGGATAAACCAACAAGCTTTACTTTGCCCTTTTCACGTACGACTCTTTTATAAAAGGCAACAAAAATACCAAGCCCTGTACTATCCATGTAGCTTACCTTGGACAAATCCAGCTCAATTTCTAATCCTTCAGTAATTTTAACAGCTTCTAATTCCTCACGTAGACCAGAAGCTGTAAATGTATCGATTTCTCCCTCAACAAATCCATACAATTTATGATCAATTTCTTTAAAATGTATTGTCACATCCATATAGCCATACCTCCACCATATTTATTAGACTGTTCCCTGTTCCCCATTCAATTAAAACATAAACCTATTTTTTTAAAATGACTACAGTAAAATCATCTGATAGGTTAAAGCCATGTATTTTCTCTATTTCCTGATATAGAAGCTGACATAATTGTTGGGCTGGTAAATGCTTGTGCTCCTTAATTAGTGCCGTAATAACCTGCCTGGAATTTAAGTCATCATGCTTTCTAAACTCTGTAACCCCATCAGTCATCATTGTAATAATATCATTTTCCTCCAAAACAATTTCCTGATATGTGTATTTTGTGTTTGGTAACACACCAAGCAATAATCCTTTTGCCTCTAATGAAAAGAATTGGTCTTGTTTGGCATTATAATGCAAAGCTGGTTCATGACCTGCTGATGCATAGGAAAAAATATTTTTTTGAATATCTAAACAGCCATAAAACATGGAAACAAACATACTATCATCAACACCTTTTTCAATTACCCTATTGATAACTTCTAAAACATAGGAAGGCTCTTTGTAAGCATATTCTAATGTTTCCAGACCATATTTCACCATCGACATACATAAAGCAGCAGGAACACCTTTACCGACTACATCTGTTACAGCTACACTTAAATGCTCTTCGCGGTGATGAAAAAAGTGTACATAATCGCCATTTATTTTGCGGGCTGGCACAGATATCATTCCTACATCAACGCTTGATAATTGTGGTATATATGTTTTTAGCAATGTTTTTTGAATGCTTGTAGCAATTTTCATTTCCATCTCATATTCTGCTTGTTTTTGCAGTAGGCTTTGATGCTCTCTATGTGCCATTCCATAGTGCACCATTACTTCAATAAGAAAATCATATGCTGGCTGTTCCTCATTCATTCTATCGGGAAATATTTCGGCAACAGCGTTTTTATGAATGCTAACAACATCCTCTGGTGATATGTTTTTTTGAATTAACTGACGTGTGAAATTTTGAGCAATATATAAATTTTTTTCAGTTTGATTAACGATATAATCTGCTAATATTTTTTTATACTGAGCTTCTAATTGTTTCATTTTTCTCACGTCCTAACGCAGCCATTTTTCCGCCCTGATCGTTGTACCCTCTCCAATAACAGATTGAATTTCTAAGCTATCCATCAATCGCTTAACACCTGGTAGACCAGCACCTAGCCCGCCTGATGTAGAATAGCCCTCTTCCATAACCTTTCGAATATCTTGAATTCCAGGTCCTTGGTCAGTAGCAATCACTACTATTTTCTTGTCAGTGTCTGTTTCAACTCTTTCAATTTCAATCCTACCTATATTTGCATATAAATAGATATTTCGTGCTAATTCACTAATTGCTGTGGTAATGCGAGCTTGATCAACAGTGCCAAATCCAAGTGCTTTTGCTTCATTACGCCCCAGTTGTCTTGCTGCAACAATATCCCACTCAGTAATAATTTCAACCGAAGACTTACATGTCACTGCTGTCCCTCCAATTTCTTAAGGTGTTATCCCCTTACACTTTTATTCAATCTGTTTGTCGTTATTTAATACTTAATAGTATCTATAAATGGAATATTCTATGTAAAATTTTATATACCTCTTAAGAAATTTATCAAAAAGCTATTTTTTTGATAAATCTTGAATCTATCTTAAAGCTTTTCATACTGTTTTTAAATAGCAAATTCAAATTATGGTAAGGAAGTAATTGATTCTATAGGATGAAAAAAGCACCGAGATATTTGTAATCTCGATGCTTCTATACATATATGTATATCAAAATTTAACTAAACCTAAACTAATCATCAACGCACCATCTACTTTTTCCATCACAGCCTGATCGAGCTGTGTGATACGATCTGTCAATCTTGACTTATCAATTGTTCGCACTTGTTCGAGCAAAATAACCGAATCACGTTCGAAACCATACTTTTCAGCATTAATCTCGACGTGTGTCGGTAACTTTGCCTTTTGAATTTGTGCAGTGATAGCTGCGATGATGACAGTCGGACTAAATCGATTGCCAATATCATTTTGAATAATCAGCACCGGTCTAGTTCCCCCTTGCTCAGAACCTATTACCGGCGATAAGTCTGCAAAAAAAACGTCACCACGTTTTACATTCAAAGTGTCATCCCCCGCTAACGAGACGCTCCACCATATGCTGTGCTTCATATTCGACATGCAAGCATTCACTTGCAATTGTTAAATTAATATGAGACATTTCAACATATCCTTTAATCATAGCTTCCCGTATTTGATTTGGTTGCCCCTGCATTAAATTTTGGCGCGCCAAATTACGCCCAAAAGATTCACCTTCAATTATTTCCTTTGATTGTAGATATAGTCTGTCTTGAACAGCAATTGTAGCTTCTTTTAATTTCTTTTCATACACAGCAAGCACCTCCAACGGAACCATCCACTTTTCATTACTTCCCATTCTATCATTGAAAGATATTGTTGAAAAGACATGAAATGACAATATATCTGACAATTTGGCGTACAAATTGTAAATATGTGTTGGTCATCGAAGGTCTATGCTGAATAATTATAAGTGTAATATACTACCACATCTGATTGCTCTAGCTTCCAGTGAAGAAAAAGCTTTTTAAGTCATTAATTGACTAAATTCAACATTTTTCTTTGGTGGCATTGCTTGTAACAAACTATTCTCTAAACAAAGGCTTAAAGGTATATTCTAGGAACTCTTGCTGTAATAATGCATGGTACTTCATAGTTAATGGTTTCAAGTCTAGCTGCCCATTCATCGATAGAAATTGCATGCTGTCCTTGTTGACCAATAAGTGTTACCTTCTCACCTATAGCATATGCTTTTGGTAGAGCAACCATACATTGGTCCATACAAATTCGTCCAACAATCGGTGCTCTTTGTCCATCAATTAATACTTCTTGTCCACCTAGCTTACGAATTACGCCATCCGCATAGCCAATTGGAATCGTTCCTATCCACATATCCGTTGGTGCAATATATGTAGCACCATACCCTACACAATCACCTGCTTTTATTCGCTTTACATGGACAAGCTCACTTTCAAGTGAAAAGGCAGGTTGTAATGAAAAAGGTGTGATACTACCTACATAGGAAGATGGCGCTAAGCCATACATGGAAATGCCATATCTAACAGCATCATATTGTAAACGTGCATCCTTCACTAAAGATGCTGCTGTATTTGAAGCATGGACAAGTCTTGGCTTAGAAGGTATGCTGGATAAACATTTTTCAAAAAACTGAACTTGCTGCTCAAAATGTATTGTATCCTCTTCATCAGCTGTTGCAAAATGTGTAAATATACCATCTAGCTCTACATGATCTGTGGACTGGATAGTTTGATAAATCTCTAATAATTCTTGCTCTGAGCGTATGCCAATTCTATTCATACCGCTATCTACTTTTATATGCAGGCGCAGCGGAAGTGCTTCCTTGTCTATAAGTGAAGCTGCTTGCTGTACCCATTCATTAGCAAATACTGTTAGAATAATGCGCTGCTCGGCTGCATAAGGTGCAAACGAGGCTGGAGATGCGCCTAATAGGAGTATGTCTGGTTCTGCAAAATGTGCTCGAATATGTAATGCTTCCTCTGGTGTTGCCACTGCAAGTATTGTAGCGCCTGCATCAAGTGCTGCTTGTGCTACGGCTACATCTCCATGTCCATATGCATTTGCCTTTACTACAGCAATAATTTGAACATTAGGTTGTAAAAGCTGTTTTAGATTTTGTACATTTTGTTGGATTGCCTGTAAATTTATAATAGCTTTGGTTGGTCGAAAATACTGCTGTGTCTTCATTAGAATACCCTCTTTATTTTTAATTAAAACATTTATGTACATATCTCAATACATATTTATTGTAAATGAAAAGGCTTAATATTTTCTAAAAACTTAAAACATCTCACCCATTTATATGGTCAATAAGCTACAGCCTTCTTTGCTTAGAAAGCTGTAGCTAGAAAAGTTACTTCATGCTACTTATCGTCATAGATGTCGCAACTTCAATCATTTCTTCTCGTGTTAATTTACTTGATGCTACAAAGAATTCAATACCATCCTTTTCCCAGCTAATGGACGTGTCTGTAATAGCACCTATTGTAAAGCCTAGGTCAACTGGATCACCAGACGTTGATACTGGTAGCATTGTGCTTTCCTTTGTCACTGGTTGCTGCATTACTGTAAATGGCTTCTCTCCATCAAATGTTAAAATAACGCGTTCCATCCCAGCTTCTTGAACGACTTTTTCATTGGATAGTTGTGCCCAATTTACAACAGGATAATGTGTTTGGAACTCTTCATACTCTACCTCTGCACCAACCGCCTCTTTATCGTCTTGCTCTTGTTGTCCATCTTTTTCGGTTGGTGTAGCTTGTTCACCTTTTGCATCATCTTTTTCCGTAAATTGCTCAACAGCGTACTCTTTTGCAGCATGCTGCACACCTAGCTTAACTTTTTTAAATGTAATGCGAATTTGCTCTTCCTTTACATCATTCATAATGACAACAGAGGTTGGTAGTAATGTTTTCTTATCTACTGTAATTACTTGATGAGGCATACTATTTTTATAGCTATTTCGAGTAGCCGCTTCAAATATATATGATTTTTCTTCCTCTTTCATGACAAGATTTTTATCTTCTGCTAAATCCTCTGCTAAAGCGCCTATTAAATAAGCCTGACTATTTTTATTTGGCCAATCACTTTGGAATTTATACATTTTGTTTAGTGTTGGTGTCACAACAAAAACACCATCTGCATTACGCACAATCATTTGCGAAACATCTTTCCCGCTTTCCACTACTTCCACTCGATAAAAATCAGGCTTCGTATGCCATACAGTAACATCATAATTTCTTGGCTCCCCACCAGATTTAATTTCCATCGAGGCATTTAATTCATATCCATTTGTTTCAGCCCATTTGCCATTTACTTTCTTTAACACTTTTTCCTGTGAGGCTGTACCACATGCCGACAGAAGTAATATCATACAAACTAAGACGAGCCATTTAACTATACGGTTGCCCACGCTTTCACCCTTTCTTCTTTCAAATCCACTACGACAATATATGAACCGTATTTGTCAGTTATGTCATTTGAAGAAAAGGCAATATATTTATATTTACTAACCAGCCTGTTAGACAAGTTCAGCATTAGTTTAATAATATTACTTGTGCAGCCGCATATTCCTTCGTATGTGTAATGCTTATATAGCCATTGACAGGCTTCTCTTTAAAATACAACACGGGATTTCCTGCCGCCCCTTTTAGTATTTCTATATCATGAAGCTTGCATTCCGCTCCAATGCCAGTACCTATTGCTTTTGAAAATGCTTCCTTTGCAGCAAATCGTCCCGCTAAAAATTCTATTTTACGGCTTTCAGAATAACCATCGAATAAAATTTTTTCCCTTGCGCTTAAAATGCGATCTGTAAATTTAACTGTACGTTTCATCGCTTTTGCAATACGGTCTATTTCTATAATATCGAGACCGATTCCCTTAATCATATAACCTTCTCCTTTACCTATTTCCAATAAGGCATGTATAATAATTGTAAATTGAGGTGGAGCCATGTTTAGTAGAACGGAAAATTTTAAGCAATACACAACGTATTATCCTGTCGTTTCAACGCTAATTGCCATTAATTTAATTCTTTATGTACTATCTCTTATACCCGGCATAGGGACACTGTTATGGAATTATGGCATTCTAGCAAATTTCCTTGTGCAAAAGGGTGAATGGTGGCGTGTATTTTCTGCAATGTTTTTACATGCTGGATTTTTACATGTACTTTTTAATATGTTTTCATTATTTCTTTTTGGACCAGAGCTTGAAAAAATCGCAGGCAAGGCACGTTTTATCACAATTTATTTAGTATCAGGTGTTGTAGGCAACATGGCAACCTATATGTTTTATGATAGTAGTTATATGAGCCTTGGTGCAAGTGGGGCTATTTTTGGTATTTTTGGTGCATTTGGGGCATTAGTGTATTATACACGTCGCACAATGCCGATGCTTCGAAAGCTTATTTTGCCAATTATTATTATTAGTGTTATCATGACATTCCTGCAGCCGAATGTAAATGCCTATGCACATCTAGGCGGTTTACTAACAGGATTTATTCTTGGGCTTATCTATTTACATCCAAAAAGAATTTTAAGCTGGCGCAAACAAAAAATGGCGGGTAGATAAAGTGAGCCTTCAATCAAGTTTTACAGGCTTGTGATACGGAATAAAAGGAGCCACCTATATGATCGAATCAATCATATAGGCGGCTCCTTTACTATTTATATTATAAAGTGACTGTATCCTCATTAGTCATTTTAATTTTTCTCCATTCGGCTGCTGTTAAGCCATAAACAACTTGATCTACATGATGGTCATAAAGCCATTCAGCATCTCTTAATCGCCCTTCCTCATTGAATCCTAAAACCTTTGGGATGGTACGACTTCGAATATTGCCCACTGCTACACGTACCTCAATACGGTTTAATTTTAAATAATTAAACGCATACTCGATTAACGCTTTCATTGAATTTGTTACAAGCCCCTTCCCCACAAACTCATTACCTAGCCAATAGCCGATGCTTGTCCATTTATGCTGCCAATTAATTTGATGGTAGCCAATCACCCCTGCAAGCTTATCCTCATAGTAAATACCTGCTTGGATACCATTATTATCTGCATATTGCTGCATCGCACCTTTAACAAAGCGCTCCGTATCCTTTACGGTTTTGACATCATCTACAAAAGGTAACCATTCACGTAAAGTATTTCGTGAACGGTCTGTTAAAGCGAATAATTCTTCTACATCGGTTAAATCCAACAGCTTTAAATATGCATGTTCATGAATGTCATATTTAAACAAATTCCCCACCCCTTTTGTTGTATTTATTCTATTATAAACATTATTTCCATTTATTTATAGCTAAAAAAGCTAATCCTTCCAAACGAGCTAGAAGAATTAGCTTTTAGACATTAATGTTCATACCAAGAAAAAATGGTTTCTGCATCTTGTTGCTCTATGCTCGGTACAGTGCCTGTTGTACCAGACATACCTGACATTACTGTAGCTTTAATAGACATAACCTTTTTTCTTTTTTGGAAATAAGATTGTGTGCTTGTAATGGACTGTATTCGTTTTTTCTCCATGATTAATGTAGTACGACTAAATACGCGATACTGCATCGCAAGTTGCTTGCCATCAATTTGATAGCCTGCTGTTTTATGCTGCCAAACTCCAAGTAAGATCGTCAATGGAATTAACAGCAACGATAGTAATCCATAAGGATAGAGGAAATAGCTACCTGCCCCAATAATAGGCACAAGCCAAATAAAATCAATTCGATAGAAAAATGGTCTTGCTCTTTTTGGTGAGCGAATAAAGGCTGGGTGCCAATTCATCTCTGGGAAGAGCTGCTCCAATGTTTGCATACAATCTTGCTTTTTAATAAGCGGGAACAATGCTATTTTTTTATCGTTGCCACTCTCACCATTACCTCCAGCACTTTCTACAATTACCGTTGCAAAGCCTGTTAATTGACGCAATGGATTTTCAACAATACGAATAGCCTGAATGCGATTTAATGGCAATGTAATACGTTTTTTCTCCAAAAGCCCTTTGGTAATAATTAGCTTCTCTTCCTCGATACGAACTGTATAATCATAGTAATTAATCAATGTAATAATAACGGATACAACCCAAGCTACAATTAAAATAAACATCACTGTTAATGCTACTAAAAACGCTCCAATTTTCACAAAATCCGTAAGCTCGTGGAAAACGGCTTCATAAGGAATAATATCCGAAAACTGCGATGCTACAGCAGCAAGCCCTGACAGGACAACGCCTATTCCACCCGAGGTTGTTGCCAACACAAGTAAATCCCTGATGGACATATGATAAATCATTGGTATGGAAACCACTTCTTGCTCTGTTATTTGCAAAGATTCCTGTTCTAGTTGTTGAGCTGCTTCATTTTTCGCACGTCGCATTTCTAATTCAATCACATCTGCTGCGGCTTTTCGAATCGCAGTAAGCTCTACCTCTGGTTTGCCATCCTTATTCCCTGCTGTTTCTACCTGAACTTTTACTAAGCCAAAGATACGATGAAAAATACCTTCGTTGTAATTTAAACTTTGAATACGTTCAAATGGAATATAGCGTTTCTTTTTTACAAACAATCCATACTTCACACGTAATTCGCCATCCTCAAACCAATAAACAAATGTCCGCCATTTAATAATACCCCCTATTAATGCAAGGAGTGCTGCACCTCCCCATACACCAAAAAGGAGAATCGTATCCCAAAAATGCTCACTGCGAAAATTCAACGAAAAATTAAAGCCATTGCTAACAATAATAATAACGATTGGTAATATCATACTTTTCAATGCTTTAACGCTCGTAATAATGGCTGACACGGGGTGCAAACGATTAATTTCTTTAGACATCATCTTCCGCCACCCTTGCCAATTCAGAGATACGAGCACGTAGCCTATCTGCTTCGTCCATCACGAGCGCAGGTATTGTATGTACAGTTGCAGCTGTTGATATTGAAATATTACCTAAATCATATTTTTTTAAAATTGGTCCCTGTGTTGTATCAACATGTTGCACACGCACCATTGGTATAAGTGTGCGTTTTACTACAAATAAGCCATGTTGCACTTCAATCTCATGCTCACGCACCTCATAGCGCCATCGTTCCCATCTTATTTTTGGAAAGATTGACACCAATAATAAAACACCTAGTACCACAATGACACCAGCTATCCAATAAATAAATGATGGCCATTCAAAATAATAAGTTCCATAGCTTACTAAGCCTGCTACAAGTAATAACGCCACTGTTTGCATAACGCCATATAAGCGCCATACCGTTAACCCTTTACGGGAAATTTGATGAATTGGTTGTGCCCGCATTGTTGTTCCCCCTCTTTCCTATACTAAATATACGGCAGTCATCGCCTTTTTGTTTCAACTATCGTTAAAAAAACCTTACAGCTATTATAACTGTAAGGTTTACAACATAAAGTATCATTCGTTTAAAATTAATCTTCATGGCGTCGTGGAGAACGAGAACGACCTTGTCCACCTTCACGGCGACCTCCATCACGACGTCCACCATCGCGACGGTTGCTGTTGCGGCGATCACCGCTACCACCACGAGAACTATCACGGCGTCCACCGCCAAAGCTACGGTTGCCACCACGACCACGATCATTGCTACGTTTATTTGAACGTTCACGACGCATTGGTAATGGACGTTCTTCTGTAATCGTTACAGGTGTATCGTCTGGCTCTTTTGTTAATGAACGAAGAGCCGCAGCAACAACATCAACCGCTTCATGATTTTCTAATAGCTCTGCTGCAAATGCACGATACTCGCCTAAGTTATTGTTGGCAATCAGCCCTTCAAGCGTTTCTACAGCAAGTCGTTGTTGACCCTCTAATGCTTCATCAGATGTTGGTGGACGAAGCGGTGTCATACGTTTTTTCGTTGTTTCTTCTACGATACGTAAGTAACCCATTTCACGTGGAGTAACAAATGTTACAGCAAGACCTGATTTTCCTGCACGGCCTGTACGACCAATACGGTGAACATACGATTCAGGGTCTTGAGGAATATCAAAGTTATACACATGTGTTACGCCTGAAATATCAAGACCACGTGCAGCTACATCTGTTGCCACAAGAATATCAATTTTATTTTCTTTAAATTGACGTAATACTGAAATACGTTTCGCTTGGCTTAAATCACCATGAATCCCTTCAGCTAGATAGCCGCGAATTGATAGTGCCTGTGCAAGCTCATCCACACGACGTTTTGTACGACCGAAAATAATGGCAAGCTCTGGTTGGTGAACATTTAATAAACGAGATAAAATATCGAATTTCTCACGTTCAGCAGATTTAACAAAATATTGGTCAATATTATCAACTGTTAACTCTTTTGCTTTAATTTTCACGATTTCTGGATCACGCATAAATGTTTCGGCAATTTTGCGGATTGCTGGTGGCATTGTTGCTGAGAACAGTAATGTTTGACGATCAGTAGGTACATTTTCTAAAATCGCGTTAATATCATCGATAAAGCCCATATTTAACATTTCATCTGCTTCATCTAACACTAATGTTTCTACATCTTCTAATTTCAATGTGCGACGGTTAATATGATCAATAATACGCCCTGGTGTACCAACGATGATTTGTGGTCTATTTTTCAGTGCACGAATTTGACGGCCAATTTCTTGACCACCGTAAACTGATAATAATTTTACACGTTTATCATAGCCAATTTTATAAAGCTCTTCAGAAACTTGAATTGCTAATTCGCGAGTTGGCGCAATAACTAATGCTTGAATATTAGGGTTTTTTGGATCGATTTTTTCAATTAGTGGAATCCCGAAAGCGGCAGTTTTACCAGTACCTGTTTGTGCTTGACCTAGTACATCACGGCCTTCAATCGCAAAACGAATAGTACCTTCTTGGATTGGTGTTGCTTCTTCAAATCCCATACGCTTTACTGAGCGTAATGTAGATTCGCTAATATTTAATTCTGAAAAATTTGTCAAACTTCTCAATCTCCTTTTTCCTTTTAAGTTGACAAATGGTTACATTTTCAGATGAAGTTGTCGGCAAATTCGAGCCTGTGTAGTGGAACGTTTCCGTTACTTAAAAATTCTCTCTACATGATGGTTCATATAGAGCTCTCTTATATGAAAAGGAAAGCCCGGTCTTTACCGAGCGGTTCGATTCTGTCGTAATTATTCACTTTAGAATAAAACCGTTATGTTCAAAAAAAAGCACTCTTCAACCAAATATGAAGAGTCTTCGCACAAAATGTATCCATTGCTTACACTAGTCTAACACGGCTTTCAAACGTATGCAACGATAACGCATGAGTCGTAATAATCTGACTACTTTATTCCCTGCTTTAAAAAGCATAAAGCCTGCGGAAACCACTTAAAGCAATCTTTCTCAAAGCATATATGATGCTTACCGTTATCAGAAAAATACAAAGTTTTCTCATGAGATGCTAATCGCTCAAAAAGAAACTGTGCTGTATGATAAGGCACTATGCCATCAAGCTTTCCTTGCACAATATAGACAGGAATTCGGATATGCTGATAATATGGCTCCACCATACGCACAAGCTTCATAAATTCGATCGTTGATGCTAGTGGCACATTGTTAAATTTATGCCGATAGCGTAAAAACAGCTCATTATTGGCTAAATTACGATGATATGCCTCAGCAGCTAGCATTTTAAAATCCTTTACTAATTGCTTAGGATTTATGTACTTAGCAGCGGCACTTAGCAAGACAAGCTTTTTTACTTTATAACGCTTTGCTAAATACAATGCAATAATGCCACCCATTGAAAAGCCAACGACCATCACTTCATCTACCTTTTTAGCCAATGCTCGAAAGGCAAGCTCTGCGTCCATAAGCCAATGCTTTGCGGTAAAGCCATTCATATGTAATTCCTCTCCATGTCCAGACAATGTTGGCTCCACAATAAGCCAATCTGTATATGTGCGTAAATATGCTGCAAAAGGTTCCACCTCATAAGGTCCACCTGAGAACCCATGAATACAAAGTACACCAACTGACATAACATTCACCTCGTTTTACAACAGGAAATCAATTACGTTCCAGCGTAGTTGTACCTGTCGCTAATGCTTTCAGTACATAAAGCATCTGCCACTGACACTTCGCTTTCGGTACAAAAAGAATGTGCTGAACCAAGATAAATCGGTGAGATTAGTATCCCACCGATTCATTACTAATTATGCTGTAAATGCTGTTAAAATTTTTTCCAATTGCATACCACGTGAACCTTTTAATAAAACGATAGATGACGCATTAGCCTGCTGGAGCTTTTCAATAATCACTGTATAATCATTTTCTGTATACAATAAATGCTCTGTATCAAAACGTTCTTGTAATGCCTCATACAAATAAGCCATACGAGGGCCAAATAAGCAAACATAGTTAATTTCATGCTCATCAATATGTTCTGCTAATGCTCTATGAAAGTCTTGTTCATTTGGTCCCAGCTCTAGCATATCCCCTAATACAAGCCATTTTTCTGGTCGAATCGTTGATGTCGCTATAAATTGAATAGCCGCTTTAACAGAGGTCGGCGCAGCATTATAGGCATCATTAATAAATAGTGCCCCATTTGTTCCTTCCACTTGCTGCATACGCATATCTGTTAATACAACCTGCTCTAGGGATGTACGAATTTGCTCATTATTTAAGCCGAGCTGATGTGCAATCAGCATTGCCACTAACGTATTTTTCACTTGATGCTTACCAAGCACTGAGATAAAAAAGTCACCCTCTATAACACCATGCGTTGTAAAGTTACTTCCCCTCGCATTGGCATAAATATTTTCAGCATATAACGGATGGCTTGGCTCTAAGCCAAACGCTACTGCATGAAGCTGTGGCTCTTGCGCTACTAGCTCCTGCAGCAATGGCTCATCTCCATCATAAATCAGTAGACCATCTGGCTGCATCCCTTGAATAATTTCAAATTTTGCCTTAGCAATACCTGCACGTGACCCTAAATCCTGCATATGTGCCTCGCCGATATTGGTAATAACCGTTATATGAGGACAAGCAAGCTTTGTTAAAAACTCAATTTCGCCAAACCCACTCATTCCCATTTCAAGAACTGCAATATCTGCATCCTCATCAAGCTGTAAAATGGTAATAGGCAAGCCTAGCTGATTATTAAAGTTTCCAATCGTTTTTTGCACTTTAAAAAATGGTGCAAGCGTTCCTGCTAAAATATCTTTTGTTGATGTTTTACCATTTGAACCAGTAATACCAATAAATTTTGCTTTATGCTCCTGACGATAGGCGCGTGCCATTTCCTGTAATGCTCGTTCTGGATCATCTACAAACAATAAAGGTAAGCCTTCTGGTGGATTTGGTTCATCTTTTTGCCAAAGAGCAGCACCAGCTCCCTTCTCAAATGCCTGAACAACAAAGCGATGTCCATTTGCATGCTCGCCACGAAATGGTACAAACAGGTCTCCCTGCTGAATAGTTCTTGTATCAATGGAGATTCCCGATACCATTGTATCGCCAAAGGCTGATATATCCTCATTTAGCCATGCAGCTAATTGTTTTAATGTTTTTCTCACAATAATCCCACTCAGTCTTTTTTATAGTGAAGCTGTTGCTTTTCTTCATAACGTTCAATAGCTAATGTAATTAAACGATCGATTAACGCTGAATAACTAACATTTGTATGCTGCCATAATAATGGGTACATACTAACAGGTGTAAAGCCTGGCATTGTATTCACTTCATTAATATAAATGCGATCATCATCTGTCACGAAAAAGTCTGCACGAACTAAGCCACTACCATCAATCGCCTTGAATGCCCGCTGCGCTAATTCCTTTAGGCTTGATATAGTTGCCGCTGAAAGCTCTGCTGGAATAATAAGTGCTGTCGAACCGTCTTTATATTTCGAATCATAATCATAAAACTCTGTAACTGACTTAATTTCACCTGGCACTGAAACTTCAGGGTCATCGTTTCCTAAAACCGCCAGTTCTATTTCGCGTGCCACAATACCTTGCTCAATAACAATTTTTCGGTCATATTGTAAAGCTAGCTCTATCGCCTTTACCAGCTCATCACGATTAGTCGCTTTACTAATGCCAACGCTTGAGCCTAGATTTGCAGGCTTGACAAACATCGGCCAGCTCAATGCTTTTTCACAGCGCTCAATCATCGCTTGTTGATTACTCTTCCACTCGCTACGAATAAAGTACGTATAGGGCACTTGTGGTAAACCAGCAATTTCAAATAATTGCTTCATCACCACTTTATCCATACCAGCAGAAGATGCCAACACACCATTTCCTACATATGGTAGATTCAACACCTCAAGCAAGCCCTGTACAGTGCCGTCCTCACCATTAGTACCATGTAACAACGGGAAAATTACATCAAACTGCACTGTATTACCATGCTTATCAATTAAAAAATCAGTAATATTATTTTCTAAAATTGTTGTAGGATCACCAAATTGTAATTCTTCAATTGTACTCACAGGTCCTTCTAAACGCTCTCCACGTCGCCATTCCCCTTCAAGTGTAATGAAAATCGGATATACTTCATATTCCTCAAAATTTAAAGCTCCAGTGACTGCACGTGCTGTCAATAATGACACCTCATGCTCCGCTGACTTTCCACCGTATAATAAACCGATTCTTTTTTTCATATTTGTGCCCTCCACATACTTCTTGAGTATTACTAGTTTATCACGAAACGTCTTGACAAATGACATAAAAATCTCACCGTAATTTTTCGACGGTGAGATTTGTTTCTGTGCCTTATTAGATAATATAAATTAATTCATCATGCTTTGTTTTTAAAATAGTATCTAAGTCATCCCAAATTTCATCAAGAAAAGAATATTCAGATAGGTTACGTACCTCTATACCATAGGCTACCTTTGGCTTTTCAATGCGATATAATGACAATAATGCGCCCTCTTTCGCAAAGGAGCGATAGGAACGTAAAAAATCAGGTGAAATAGTAGGAATACTGGACTTGGCCTTTCGACGCCAAAAGCCTGTAGTTCGCTCCTTTTCACGTATTAAACAATTAAAAACATTTGCAACTAACACATCTGAATCGCTTAAATGTCGAAAATAAATTTTAGTCATTTTCTCTGCCTTTGAAGAATAATAAACAAATCTATTTTGTAATTTATTAAAAAACGGAGATGTAATCGGTTCCTTTTTATGGCTTATGTAAAGTAGCTCACCTTGCTCCATTGGCGTTAAATGATCTAACCTTTTTTCATCCATAAAATCAACCCAGCATAGCTCCTTAGACTCTGCTGATTTTTTAACAAATCGAGGAACTTCTTCGTCCAGCACATATTCAAACTGTGTATGCATATTAAAGGAGCCATCATCATAGGAATGCTTTAACAACAGTAAGTGATGCAGTGGTTCAAGTGCAGCCACAAATTGCGAAAATTTTAACCCGCTAAAAATGACAAATTTATCAACCTCATTCATATGAACATAAATATGATACATAAAATCATCAGCTGACTTTAATTTTTTAGCCACAACCATCACCCCATTCTTCACTACATTATAAGTCTAAACGTAATTTTTTTGAAACATTTTATATGAATTGTCGTCACAACTATATACACAGGCATAAAAATGTTTTTTGCGTTATAATAGGAACGTTACACATGCATTTGCATACTACTCAATAAGTATATGTAATGTAATATATTATATCTACTGATATTGAGATACTATTTTAATTTAGGTGGCTTTTATGGAAAATAAACGAAATTTCGCAAATCGTTTTGACTGGACACTTGCTTTTATTCTTTTTACTTTTCTAATCATTAGTTTATTAGCTATTGCCTCAGCACAAACATCTGGTCAATATGGTATCAACTATGTACCAAAGCAAATACAATGGTATGTAATTGGTGTAATTATTATTAGCATTGTCATGTTTTTTGAACCTGAGCAATATAAAAAAATGTCATGGTATATGTATGGCGCAGGAATCGCCTTGTTAGTATTGCTGATTTTTATGCCTGAGGGACCAAATCAGATTGGTCAACCCGTAAATGGTGCAAAAAGCTGGTATCATACACCAATTGGGAACATTCAGCCCTCCGAGTTTATGAAAACTTTTTATATTTTAGCGCTTGCACGACTAATTAGTAAGCATCATGAAATTCATCCATTGCGCTCACTCAAAACGGACTTTTTATTATTAGGAAAAATTGCTGTAACATTAATTATACCTTTGGCGATTATTTTGCAGCAGCCTGACCTTGGTTCGGCACTAGTGTTCTTTGCCATTACTGCAGCACTTATTATTGTAGCAGGCATCTCTTGGAAAATCATTTTACCAGTCTTTTTCGGCGGTGTCGCAGCAGGTGGTGCATTACTTTGGATGGCACTGTATATGCAAGATTTCTTAGAAACCACATTCGGCTTTAAGACATATCAATTTGCTCGAATTTATTCTTGGCTAGACCCATATTCATATTCCTCTAGCGACGGCTATCATTTAATAACATCGTTAAATGCCATTGGCTCAGGTGAAATTTTCGGTAAGGGCTTTAGAAACCGTGAAGTATACGTTGCCGAAAACCATACTGATTTTATTTTTACAGTTATTGGCGAGGAATGGGGCTTTATTGGTGCAAGTATTGTTATTTGTATGTTCTTTTTATTAATTTATCATTTAACAAAAACAACACTGCTATTAAAAGACCCATTCTCAACATATGTATGTGCTGGCATTATCGCGATGATTACGTTCCATGTCTTTGAAAATATAGGAATGACGATTCAGTTATTACCAATTACAGGCATCCCTCTACCATTCATTAGCTATGGGGGAAGCTCACTGATGGGCAATGCCTTAGCGATTGGTCTAGTCTTTAGTATGCGATTCCACTATCGCACATATATGTTTACAACCTATGACGAAGATGAATAATGATAGAAAAAGGGAAACCTCTTGGCATGAAGAGATTTCCCTTTTCTATTGTAAACGAGTTAAGCTTGAACTTGCGGAGTCTGCGTTGGTGGTGTCAGCACTTTTAAAAGTTCTAGTCGAGACTTTGTTACAGTGGCTGTTACACCCAACTTAGATAAATTCGAAACAATCTTTTTCAAATCTACTTCCTTCGTCATACATTCCACCTCAATCTTTCCTCGATTTTATATAACGTATCATGTACAAAAAAAGTTTCATTTTTTCACGAGTATGATGTCTGACAATTTTATCATACCATTTAACTCGACTTTTAAATTTTTCATTTTTGTTACAATGTAAATTTTGCATCAATATCCACAAATTTATACTACCCTAAATTATACTATGTTATGCATACTGAGCTTGAATAAATTTCATTATTCTAGCTATCCTCTTCCTCCGTTCCTTGTAATAGTAGGAACAAGAAGGGTAGAATAGACATATTGAAATTATCGTATGAAAGCAGGGAACTGTATGAAAAGGGCAATTTTATTGTTAATGTCTGTTCAATTCCTCGTCTATTTAGGCTTTGGTATTATTATTCCTGTCTTACCAGAGGTTATTGTGCAGCAACATTGGAATGATCTTCATGTTGGTGGTTTATTGACAGTATATTCACTTGCAAGCTTTTTTACTGCTCCACTTTGGGGCATGCTATCAGATAAGATAGGTCGTAAACAACTAATTTTAACAGGCTTAATCGGCTTTAGTCTTAGCTTCGTTATTTTCTCATTGTTTATTAATAATCTAGCTATTTTGTATATATCACGTATTGTAGGTGGTTTATTTTCAGGAGCGCTCTATACAGCTGTAACAGGCTTTATTGCAGATATATCTAATGAGGAGAATCGCAATAAATATATGGGCTTTATGGGTATGTCCATCGGTCTAGGCTTTATCTTCGGTCCTGCTATTGGAGGAATGCTTGGGCACTATAGTCTTCAATTACCATTTATAACTTCTGCTGTATTAATTGCACTATTATTTATTTATGCAAGTATTGTCTTAAAAGAACCTGAAAAACGAAAAGATGCCAATAAACGTGCTATCGTGCCGCAAGGTGCTAGAAAAATGCTGCAATATCGGGTGCGTTATTTATTTATGTTCTCTTTTTTAGTAACCTTTATGCTGGCTGGTGTTGAGGCTACATTCCAGCTATTTCAAATCGAGAAAATTCAAATTACCCCATTGCAAATTGGCTATTTATTTATGTTTAGTGGCTTCGTGGATGCAGCCATTCAAGGAGGCGTTGTACGACGAATAAAAAATGGCAGCGAAACATCTTGGTTAATCGGTGCACAGCTCATCACAGCTATAGGAATGCTATTATTTACACTTACAGCAAATCTATTGCTGGCTGGACTTGCGCTATGTGTCTTTACGGCTGGAAACGCGCTTGCTAGAACATGTGTGGTATCACTATCATCAAAAGAGTCAGGTGGTCAATATGGAACGGCGGCAGGGCTATCCTATTCAATGGACAACTTAGGGCGTATTCTTGGACCATTATTTTTCACTTGGTTATTTACAGTACAACCAAGCCTTGGTTACTATACATCAGCAGCTATAGCTATTCTTTCAATAAGTCTTATTTATTTCTATAAAGCTTCTAGTAAATCTTTGCGTTTTAAAGAAGCTCAAGATTAAAGAAGATATTGCTACATATCTCCTTTCCTTATGTAAAGTAGGCTATACTTATTATATTGCGAATTACAGTAAAGGCAGGTATAAGAATGAGCATTTTTACAGATGTACAATATTTAGTACCTTTAATTTCATTTTTTAATATTTTAGCAGCCCTAACCATTATCTTTTTAGAACGTAAAGATGCTACCTCTACATGGGCATGGATTCTCGTATTATTTTTCCTACCGTTAGTCGGGTTTATTTTGTATTTATTACTCGGAAGACAGCTACGAAAAAAACATTTATTCCGTTGGGAAGGACGTAAGGATATCGGGATTGATAATCTTATTAGCTACCAAATGGAGGCTATTCGAAAAGAAACATTCGAGTTCCGTATTGCCAATGCTGAGAATTATCAAGAAATGATTTATATGCATTTGAAAACAAACAATGCCGTATTAACACAGGACAACCATCTCGATATTTTTGATGATGGTGCTAATAAATTTGAACAGCTTTTAAAAGATATTGAAGCGGCGAAAGATCATATCCATATTCAGTATTATATTTTCCGTCTTGATGACTTAGGAACGCGTATTGTTAATGCACTTATAAAAAAGGCAAAGCAAGGTGTGAAAGTACGCCTTCTGTATGATGAAATGGGCTCACGTAATGTAAAAAAGCGCCATTTCAAAGAATTACTAAATGCTGGTGGTGAAGTAGAAGTATTTTTCCCATCTATTTTTCCTCTTCTTAATCCCCGCCTGAATTTTAGAAATCATCGAAAAATCGTTGTTATTGATGGTCGAATTGGCTATATTGGAGGCTTTAATGTTGGTGATGAATATCTAGGCTTACAGAAGAAGTTTGGTTACTGGAGAGATACACATTTACGTATCGAAGGTAGTGCTGTTCACCCATTGCAAACACGCTTTTTATTAGACTGGAATCAAGCAAGCGCACATCAGAAAATGGGCTACTCTGATCGCTACTTCCCTGCTATCCCCCAAAAAGGGAATGTAGGCTTACAAATTGTATCTAGCGGACCAGATTCAGATTGGGAGCAAATTAAAATTGGTTATTTAAAGCTGATTAATATGGCACAAAAATATATTTATATTCAAACACCTTACTTTATTCCAGATGTAAGCTTTTTAGATGCTATTAAAATCGCTACATTATCTGGCATTGATGTTCGCATTATGATTCCAAATAAGCCTGATCATATGTTTGTTTATTGGGCTACATACTCTTATGTAGGGCAGCTATTACGCGCAGGAGCGAAAGTTTATATTTATGAAAAAGGTTTTATTCACGCTAAAGCAATTATTATTGATGATGAGGCATCAACTGTTGGCACAGCAAATATTGACGTCCGAAGCTTTAGCTTAAACTTTGAGGTCAATGCCTTTATTTATGATGCTACTATCTCGCACCAGCTTGCAGAGCTATTTGAAAAGGATATTTTTGATTGTACAGAGCTAACATGGGAAATGTATAAAAATCGTTCCTCTCTTATTAAATTTAAAGAGTCCATTTCACGTTTATTAACGCCAATACTATAAATAAAAGAAAGGAAGAGAGCTGAACGCTACTCTTCCCTTTTTTTATTTCACACCTAAATATTCTTCTAATGTAATGTTTTGCTGAGTAATTTCTTTCGCGATGTCTTTACCAACGTAACGGTAATGCCAGGACTCATACATATACCCTGTAATATCCTCTTTATTTTGCGGGAATCGTAAAATAAAGCCGTACTCTTGTGCATGTGCAAATAACCATTGCCCTGCTGGCGTTTCTCCAAATTCCTCTGTTAGCCATAAATCTTCTTTGCCACGTTCCCCAATATCAAACGCCAGACCTGTTTGGTGTTCTGAATAGCCTGGACGAGCACTGTAGCGATCCGCTGCTGCTTGTCCATCACGCTGCACATAATTGTTATATAAAGTTGTTTGATATTCAAACGAACGATAACCACTAAAGGCAACTAAATCAAAGCCCTGTTGCTTGGCAGCAGCTAACATTTGGTCTAATGCTTGCTTTGCTTCTGGATTTTCACCAGGCGCAAAGGTTGATGGCAACGGATAAATTTTATTTGCTAATAAAATACCATTAATATAAGTCGGCTCTGTTGGTAGCTCTTGATTTGGAACATAGCCATTTTCATCCACTTGCTGTTCTGGCTTAGCAGGAACCTCAGCTGTATTGTCTGGTTTATCTGTTGTAGGAGAGGAATCCTCCTTTACTGGTTCGGTTGGTTCGGTTATTTTAGGTTGCTCATTTGATGCTATATTCGCTTGATTATTTTTATAGTTATACACTACAAAAATAGCAACAATCAATGTGATCGAAATACATGCACCAATGATAAGTGGAAGACGTTTATTTTTCACTATTGATACCCCTTTTAAAAATATCAGGTACGAAAAGCTCAACAAATAACGAGAACATTATTCCTACCTGTTCTATTATTGATTTGACTATTATACTCTTATTTTAACACTGTTCACATCTTTAGGTGTAAATTCCTACATAATTATTTAAATTAGTTTGTAAGAATAATAAATAATACTACAATAGACGCAATCGCGAAAAAGATTGCCATATACTTCATCCATTTTGCCTCTTTTATGTAACCTTGCTCCTCAAAGCTTTTTGCTCGAAATCCATTCGATAATGCAAACATAATTGTCATCGCCAACACAGCAAAGTTAAAATTCCCCATAATAATAAAGACAAGTGCGATAATACTAAAAATCGCCACTAAAATTGATGATAACCATTTTCTATTTAACATAGTGTCCTCCTAAAAAAATCGAGGCAACAAAGGCGCCTCGACATAGTAACTAACCAATTTATGATGTTGCTTTTTCAGGATGCTCCGAGTAATATTTACGTCCAATATATGTTTGAAGAATCAGCAATGCACCACTAACAGACCAGTACAGAGGCAATGCAGCCATAGAGGACATCGAGATAAAGACAATCATAATTGGTGAAATATAAATAAACATTTTCATTTGAGCTTTTTGCTGCTCAGGTACAGTCCATAATGATACACGTGCTTGAACAAGGTAAACAATACCTGCAATAATTGTCATTGTAATATCAGGTGATCCTAAGCTAAACCATAAAAATTCATGTGATTTCACATCTGCTGAATATAAAATCGAGAAGTAAAGCCCCATAATGATTGGCATTTGGATTAACATTGGTAAACAGCCCATATTCAATGGATTAATGCCATGCTTTTGGTAAAGAGCCATCATTTCCTGTTGATATTGCGTTTGCTCTTCCTTTGTTTTCGCTTCCTTCATTTTTTTCTGAACAGCTTCCATTTCAGGCTTAAACGCATCCATTTTCGTCTTCATTACTTGCTGTTGACGATAGTTTTTTAACATAATCGGCATTAAGACTAAACGAATTAGTACTGTAATGGCAATAATGGCTAAGCCGTAGCTTCCAGAAAAAATATCATGCCCGAAAAACTCCAATAAAAATTCCATAGGTTTCACAAAGATACTATAGAAAAAACCTTCTTTGTTTTCCACAGCTTGACAGCCACTAAGCACAAAAACAGCAAGCCCAAGCACTGAAAATAATTTCAAATTTTTCATTTTTCCACCTACTATTATTTATCAACTACTGTGAAGTATACCTTATAGGCTCCAACTTTATCAAATAGCAAGTGCTACTATTTCCTCTCGCTAATAATGAGCAAAAAGATGCGAGCCTTAGCACTGCTAAACCATTCGCATCTTTTCATTTTGATATTTGAAAATTATACATTTTGTAATTCTGCTTCTGCCATTTCAAAACGATAAAACTCATGATGAAGCTCATCCCTAAAATGTTTAGGTGTAACACCTGTATATTTTTTGAAAATACGAGTAAAATAGCTTTGGTTACAGAAATGGAATTGGTCAGAAATAGAAGTAATACTTTTGTTTGTGTGTCGCAAGTAGTATTGTGATTCTTCTACACGTCGAACATTGAGATACTCAACAAGTGTAATACCTACATGTTCTCTGAAAATACGCGATAAGTGACTAGTGCTTATATGGAAGTGATTAGCAATACTTTCCACTGTTAAATCATTTTCTAGCTCATCATTTATATACATAATCACTTTATTGACCGTTTGGTGTCGGAAAGTCGGCTGTTTGCGATCTGCAATAAAGTAAACAAAGAAGTCAATTAAATCATCTGCAAATTGTAAAAATTCCGCGTCCTTCATTTGATTCTCAATCATATCGTTACAAGCAATATTAAAAGCAAATGCTTTTTTAGCAGGCACTTGATTATCTAATAATTTACGAGCAACAATTGATGATAAAATAGAAAAATAACTTCGTACAATTTTAATAACCTGCTTGCCAAAACGTATTGAAAGAATATCAATTAATTCATGCAAAGATTTCTTTGCTTTTGCAGATTCTAAATGGTAAATCTCAAAAATTAACTTCGACTCAATATTAAAAAATTCTTCGACACCGACATATTGGTTAATATTATCGATTTCTTGGAAGTATCTTTTGGATATCGTTTCTGACATAGAATGTTGATGTAGTTGCATAATCTTCCCCATCTTTCCTCAGAGTACACGAATTGACTAACAATATTTGACATCAATCCCAACGAATTAAAAATAAGAAAATAGTATTTACTTATTTCCCATAAGAACTGAGTCCTATTTCATATTTTTTTAAAAAAATAACTAAAAAACAACCCGACTAAAACACCAGATTTTTAAAAAATAGACTATACAGTGAATGTTACCATATTCTGCGATTTCCTTTCAACCACATTTTAATTGTTACTCTAGTGCTAATTTATCACATATGCATAGTAGAAACCTCGTAAACTTATTCCTTACAATTAAATTTTACCATATACCTATCAAAAAAAATTAGTTATTAAATTAATGTATTTACAAATTATACAAAACATATTACACCATTTTATTAGATCAATCGACATTTTTCTATTTTATTCCTAAATCTTCTCTATATAATTTATGCGAATATGTAGTAAAATAGATAATAAAATTATTTTTAAAAGTTTAAACGAGGTGTTTAACGTGGATCCAAAGCAAATAGAAGAAATTATGGATATTATTAAAGAGTTCTTCCCAGAGAATACTTCCATTGCGATTTCTGATACAAATGAATATCTATATTACCAACCAAGCAAAAAAATTGATTTAAAAATTAAACCAGGTGACCCTATTAAAGAGGGTTCAGCAGCTCACAAGGCACTATCTTATGGTCAAAAAATTAGCTCTTACATTGAGCCTGATGTTTTTGGTGTAGCCTATTATGGTATGAGCATTCCTTTAATGGACGAGGGTGAAACAAAAGGAGCTATTACAGCTGTCTTCCCACAAAAACCATCAGCTTTCTTAACAAACTACATTACAATCAAAATTGATGATTGCTGGTACCCAATTCCACACGATCAAGTAATTTATTTAGAAACACAGCTCCGTAAAACATTTGTTAAAACAATGACTCGTGAAGGTTATCACCGCCTAAATTTAAGTGACCTTGAGTTATTTTTAGCACCAGATTCATTTATTCGTTGTCACCGCTCTTATATTGTCAACATTGACTACATCGATGAAATTCAGCCAGATTCTCACTCAACGTTTTTATTAATTATGAAGGACGGCACGCGTATTCCTGTTAGTCAACGCTACGCAAGCTACTTCCGTCGCTCTTTGGGCTTCTAATTACAAAACGCAGCGAACATTTTACAATAATTGTTCGCTGTATTTTTTTGGGTATTATTTAGTTAGTTACAGCCTTTAATTTCTAATTTTTACATAGTGGTTATGTAAAATTCCCTCTAAATTTATACAGCTCTACAATAAAACGTTTTCTCTGTCGAAAAGTCATCTTAATGCTCGATTTTTCTTTTTTTACTTAATTTAATGCTATATATAAAGTTTTTGTGACAATATGGTGATAATATAATTCAAATGGTTGAAGTCATACTACAACTAAATAAACAGAAAATTCCCAAAGGTTTTTTCCTGTTTTGTAAACGGTTTCCATCAAAATTATTTAGGGGAGGATTTTTTTTATGGATGCAAATGTTCAAAAACGCCTAGGTTTAAAGGAGCTTGAAAGTAAAATTGTTACTGCTGAAGCAGCGGCAGCACTTATTTCTGACGGTGATGTAGTTGGTATGAGTGGTTTTACTCGTGCTGGGGATGCAAAAGTAGTTCCTATGGCATTGGTGGAACGTGCTAAAAATGAGCAGTTCAAGATCGATGTTTATACAGGTGCTTCTTTAGGACCTGAAGTAGATAAATACTTAGCTGAAGCTGGTGTAATTCGTAAGCGTGGACCATTCCAAGGAGACGCTGGCATTCGTAACTTAATTAATTCTGGTGATATTTTATATGTGGATGCACATCTTTCACATAATGCTGAATTAGTGCGTCAAGGTATTATTGGACCAATTAAATATTTAATTCTCGAAGCTGTTGCAATTACAGAAGATGGATTCATCGTACCAACAAACTCAGTAGGTAACTCGCCAATTTTTGCTGAATATGCTGAAAATATTATTATCGAGCTAAATGTTTCTCATCCAGAAGCATTGGTAGGTATCCATGATATTTATGTACCAGCAGAGCAAGGTGCTCGTGAGCCAATCCCAATGACAGACGTACAACAACGCATTGGTGACATCGGTATTAAAGTAGACCCTGCTAAAATTAAAGCAATCGTTATTTCTGAAGAGCCAGATGCTCCGTCACTAATCGTACCACCAGACGAAGAAACACAAACAATGGCAAACCTTTTATTAGACTTCTTCCGTGACGAAATTAAAGCAGGTCGTTTAACAAATAATTTAATGCCTTTACAATCAGGTGTAGGTTCTGTAGCTAATGCTGTATTAGATGGCTTCGCTGATTCAGAATTTGAAGATTTAGTTGTTGCTTCTGAAGTATTACAAGATGCAGTATTCAACTTAATCGATGCAGGTAAAGTAAAATTCGCCGCAGCAACATCCATTACACTTACTGAAGAATTACAGAAAAAAGTATATGGCAATTTAGAAAACTATGCGGACAAAATTTGCTTACGTCCACAAGAAATTTCTAACCACCCAGAGCTTATCCGTCGTTTGGGCTTAATCTCCATCAATACAGCCCTTGAGTTAGATATTTATGGCAATGTAAACTCTACGCATGTATCAGGTACAAAAATGATGAACGGTATCGGCGGTTCTGGTGACTTTGCACGTAATGCTCGCCTAGGTATTTTCGTGACAAAATCATATGCAAAAGGCGGCGCTATTTCTTCTGTTGTTCCAATGGTATCGCATGTTGACCATACAGAACATGACGTAGATATTATCGTAACAGAGCAAGGAATTGCAGACTTACGTGGCTTAGCACCAAAAGAGCGTGCAAAATTAATTATTGAAAACTGTGCACACCCAGACTTCAAAGAGCAATTATGGGATTACTACAACCGTGCTGTTGAAGCAACTGGTGACCATCAAACACCGCATATTTTAGAGGAAGCTCTTTCTTGGCATGTAAATCTTGCTAAAAATAAAACAATGAAGCAAGGCGTACCTGCACAAGCTTAATCTAACTATACTAAGCTGTTCCTACTGCCCCCATTATGTTATAAAATGGGGGCAGTAATATTGTCGTAATAAATTCTATCTACAATGCTATAGAAATTTTCCAAAGACTACTTGGTTGCTATACTTTATGGCAATTTAGTAGTCTATTTTTTTGCATTTAACCCTTTCAAATATTCTTACTAGCTTTGCTTTTCAGTATGCTAGAAAGCCATTCATGTAGATTATGCCGTTTTTACATTTATAAATGATATAATCATTATTGAGAATTATTATCAAACGGAGGCTTGTTATGCGAAATTTTATTTATGCAATTATTTTCTTCTCCTTTTTTGATCTATTTACTCAGCTTCCTGTTATGAGTACATATGCCGAATCTTTAGGTGCATCGGCATTTCTAACAGGTTTAGCAGTAGGTATGTATTCACTATCTAATACATTCGGTAATATTATTTCAGGCTTTTTAACAGATCGCAAAGGACCTTTTATGATTCTAGTTTTAGGGCTTTTTACAACAGGTCTATCATTAATACTCTATAATTTAGTAGAGGAGCCTATTGCTCTATTAATCGTCCGTTTTATTCATGGACTTGTAGCTGGCTTTATTGTTCCTGCTGCCTTTACATTTTTAGCAAATGCTACAGAGCATGAAAAAAGAGGAAAAGGCAGTGCTATTTCTGGAGCATTTGTTGGCATTGCAGCAATTGTCGGTCCAGCATTTAGCGGTATTTTAGCAAGTCGAACAAGCGTCCCAGTTGTATTTAATATTACAGCAAGCTTTATGCTCCTATTAGGCATTTTTGCCTTCTTTATACTGCAAGCAAAGCAAGTAAAAAAAGAGCAAACAACATCTCCTACACATATTCCAATAAGTGTATTTTTCAATAATGCTGGAATACTTAAAGCATTTTTAGGAGCATTCTTCTTAATGTTTTCTCAAGGTGTTATTGCCTATTTGCTGCCCTTAAAAGTTTATACCTTAGGCTTTGATTCTCGTTTAAGCGGAGCATTAATGAGCACCTTTGGTATTGTTGCTGTACTCGTTTTCCTATTACCTACTAATCGTATTTTTGATAAGGTCAATCCACTGAAAACATTGTCCTTCGGTATATGCTTAATGGGACTAAGTCAATTATTAATAAGCCAAGCAGATGCTAGCGCTCTACTCTATATCGCAATGGCTTGCTATGGAGTTGGCTTTGGCTTCCTATTCCCCTCGGTTAATTCACTATTAATTGACTCAACAACTACTGACGTACGAGGTAAAGCCTATGGCTACTTCTATGCATTTTTCTCTTTAGGCGTTGTATTAGGCTCTTCTTTACTAGGGTGGCTATCTCTTGGCATTGTTAGCGGCTTTATTTTTACTGGTATCGTATTATTGCTCTTTGCAGGCATTATCCTTATTCCACACAAAAGACCTTCTCATACTTAAACGAGAAGGTCTTTAAATGTTGGCTTAGTTAAGAAAGGAAGCTGTTATCCATTTCATTATCAACATTGTGAAACTGTTCTTACGTTTAAGCTTTTCGTGAGAAGGTTCTTTAAATTATTTTTCCTTTTCCTGAATTTCTTCATTATAGAAATGAACGCCTGTGTGTCCTCCACCCTCAGCTACCATTTCATTTGATGCAATTTTAGTTGGGGAAGTACCAGCCTCCGTTGCTACTTCTGCTGCTACTCGCTCTACAACTTTTTCATCCATATTAGGGCTAGTTGCAAGATACGATTCTACTTTTGATTTCATACCATTCAACATTGTTAATGCTTTATCACGATTTTCCTTTTTACTTAAATAAGATGCTGCTAAGCCTACTAAACCTGCAATCACAACACCTGTTCCTGTACGTTTTGCCATCATTAATTACCTCCTAAAAATATAGAAACTAGCTATGTAATATAGGTTTTCCCTATTTTTTGTAGGCTAAACATTCTTTTTTCATACTCTTAGGCATATATAAATATATGTTTGAAAGATTCCGCTTGTTCACCTTATTTAAAATAAAGTTTTTATATTTTTTCTGAATTTTTAAATTATTTATGTTTAAAAGCTTAAAAAGTGGGGAATAAATAGATTAATACTAAATTAGGATGTGATGATGATGAAGAAATTTGATTTAGCTTATGATTGGGTAGATATGGCTTCATTAATTGGCGGTGCTGGTATTTTAACATTACTCATTTATAGTATTACTCTACTGTAAGGAGCTGCTCAAATGAATTGCACTACACATTAAAAAAGGCAATCCGCTTTGTCGTTAAGCAGATTGCCTTTGTTTTATTGTTTTACATCATTATATGCGTCTGATTTTTCAAATGCTGCCACTACATAAGAGCAAACAGCCTCCATTTTATAACCATTCTCACGTGCATAATCAGCAGCACGGTCAAGCAATTGCTTAGCCACTCCTTGGCCTCGTAGCTTATCGGATACATATGTGTGATCCATGACCATCACTTGTCCATTTTGCTGCCAAGTAATTTCTGCTAACTTTTCTCCTTCTTGCACATTCAAAAAAGCAAATTCATTTTCCGCTAATTGCTGTAATTGAAATTCCATTTCTCACCACTCCTTTTATCCATAGTACCATAGCCTTTTATATTTTCACAAAATTTGTGATTATGATTGAGCAAAAAAATCTGCCACTCTACTCTAGTATTACAAGTAAATATGGCAAATTTACAAGATATTATTTAAACCATGAGGAAACGGTATCTTTTAAATTAGCAAAGAAATTTTTCACACTTGCCCAGAAGCCTTCATCTTCCATCAGCGCGCCAAATTTTTCTTGAATCGTGTTACTAATATCGTTTAATTGATCCGACCATTTACTAAAGTCAATATCAAGCTTACTAATTTTATCCATTAAATCAACAAGTAATTGACGATCTTTTTCACTTAAATTAATTTCAAGCTTATTTAATTGCTCCTGCACGATTTTTTCTACATCTTCACGTGTAGCTGGCTTTAACTCAGCAATTTGTTTTTTAATTTCTGTTAGTAGCTCTGCAACTTTAGCATCGTCTACCCCTGCTGATTGTGCAATAGATGTTGCTACTGATAGCTCCTCATTTGCCACATCTGTACGCTCAATATCAAGTGTTTCACCTGTTGTTACCTCATAAGCCTTATAAATCCCTACTAATGCTGAATGCCCTGTCACAGCCTTTGGTGCAGCTACCTGTACAGTTGCATCTTGAATCCCCGCTGTTAACATCGCATTTGCATACATTTCTGACGTTACTTGTGTAATATTGGATGGTGTAACAATCTCTATGACTAGACCCTCTCCTGCATCTCTACGTGTAATTTTAGCAGAGGAATACATACGAGAGCTTGCGTTACTGTCTTTAATGTATTTTACTAAATCCTCTCCTGATACAACAATTTCTTCAATTTCAGGCTCTTCGCTTACTTTTAATGATTTTTTGACTGACTCTTTTTCAGCCTCAGATAAATTTGCACCATATACTACAATGGGTACGCCTAATTTTTCATCAATAGCTTTTGGAGGTGTATTATCCGCCGCAAAACCTGTTGCTGGTGCCATCACTCCCAATACCAACATTGTGGCTGTTAGTATTTTAATCCATGTCTTTTTCAAATTATGTGACCCCTTTCATGAAAAGCTTATTCATTATGCCCTGTCTTCAAAACCCTTTTACTATTTGGGGTAAAGCTGCCGCACAGAGCATCACTGAAGCAACATATAGGCTATTATAATTATTAGTACGAAAAAAAGACGAGAAGGTTTCAAAAGGATATCTCTCGTCTTTTTTTCCTTGATACACGCTTATCAGGGCTTCAGCTTTCACTATAATTCTTCTGTCCAGCCATCTTGTTGCTTCACCTTACCAGCCTTCATCAATGTACCTAATGCACGCTTAAATGCACCTTTACTCATATTAAACATTTCTTGAATTTCCTCAGGCGAAGATTTATCGCCAAACGGCATTCTACCACCAACATCTTGAAGATAATTCAAAATTTGCTGTGCATCATCTGAAAGACGCTCATGCTTACGTGGTAAAAGAGAACCATTCATTGACCCATCTTCTTTTACATCGATAATACGCACCATTATATCTTGTCCAAGTCTTGGTTCAGCCTTGCGTTCTGATTCATGCACAAAAATACGGTAAGGAATATCTACACCTAGTAAAAATGAGCCAACTGGCAATAGACGATAAGGGCGTGCTAAAATATTTTGATTATGCATATCTTCAAATGCACCCTCATATAGCTCTGAAACCTTTTCTTCCGTTGCTAGACGTCCAAATAAATCACCATTGCGATCTGTACGCAATGTCATAAATAAATGGTCGCCTGGCACTGGCCAGAGTTCTTGTAATGCTGGTAAATCCTCTGCCTTTACTAATACTTCGCGAGATGTGCCAATATCCACAAAGGCTCCTTCACGCTCAACTACTTTTAATACACGTGCCCAGCCATATTCCCCTTGCGTAAAAGCTGGTATCGCTGTAGTAGCCGCTAAATCACCACGACGATCTACAAATAAAAATACTTCAAGGCGATCACCTACTGCTAATGGCTCTGTTACCTCTGAAGCATTTAATGGGAGCTCCTCCACTCCATTTGTTAAAATCCATTTTGATGCTTGTTGCTCTAATACTGTTAATGTCACAACTTCACCTGATTTTAATACACTCATATTGTCTTCCTTTCCTTTACACCATCACGTTAAAAAATTCTTAAAGATTGTGCTGTGTCTTAGATGCCTCTAATTTTTTCACGATGTCTGGATTTTCTTCCATTACTTGCACAAGATCTGCAATACGATCGATTGAATTCCAACTTAAATGATGTTCAATTCCTTCAACATCATCATAAATACGTTCTTCGTCTACACCAATCATTCGTAAAAACTGCTCGAGCAATTCATGACGCTGCACAAGACGTTTTCCAAGCTTTTCTCCTTTAGATGTCAATGTCAGCCCACGGTATTTTTCATAAACTAAATAACCATCTTTATCTAATTTTTGAACCATTTTTGTAACAGAAGAAGGAAGAACAGATAATGCTTCAGCAATGTCAGACACTCGCGCATAGCCTTTGTTGGCAATTAATAAATAGATTTGTTCAATATGGTCCTCCATACTAGGTGTTGGCATATCCTTTTCCCTCTCTTTCCTTTTCTTACTCTCTAGTTTACTACAAGCTTGGCTTAAAAGTTAACTGAAAATACATATGCTAGAAAAACACTTCTTGTACCACTAAAAAAGAGCCTCTTCCCTTAAGAAGTAGGCTCGATTTTGTGTCGAGGATGCTTATTTACCACATGTAATGCATGAATAATCTCTTTGTTGATACGTTCAATATTTTCAGGAGTATTCATTTCTTTAAATGCCTCATCTCTAGCTTCCATAGATGTAACATACTTACTTGGCAATGCATTTAATGTAAGTGCCACCGTGTCAAGTTCACAAGCTTTGCACTTACAAAATGTTTGATATTCCGGTCCTCGTAGTAGAAAGCTTACTAAACCACGCACAATTTCCTCTGTAACATTTACTAAAATAGGATCTGACATATTCAAACTTTCGCCTCATTTATATTTCATTGTTACATTACTCCTGAAACTATAATAGCGTGTCGAAAGCTCTTTTTCAAGAATCACTAGTAGCATCTATCCGTATAAAATTTATAGTGTCAAAGTAGGATGAAATTCCTGCATATTGTTACAAAATCACACTTTTCTTACTACATTTTTGCTTTAATTAGTCGTAATGAATTAAACACAACTAAGAGCGTAGCACCCATATCTGCAAAAATAGCTATCCATAAGGTTAACCATCCTGGAATTACAAGCAATAGGGCAATTAATTTTAATGCTAGGGCAAATATAATATTTTCTTTAATAATGCGTAATGTTTTTCTGCTTAAGCCAATTGTGTATGGTAGCTTTGTTAAATCATCACCCATTAAAGCAATATCTGCCGTTTCAAGAGCTGCATCTGTTCCTGCACCACCCATAGCAATACCAACATTTGCTGTAGCGAGTGCTGGTGCATCATTCACACCATCCCCAACCATTGCTACTGCACCAAACTGTGTACGTAAATCCTTTATTGCCATTAATTTTTCTTCGGGTAATAAACTAGCACGCATATCTGTTATCGCTAAAGACTTAGCAATCGCTTGTGCAGTTGGCTCTGCATCACCTGTTAGCATCACCATATGTTTTACTTTTAAGGCTTTTAATTTTTGTAATACGCTTTTACTCTCATCACGTACTTGGTCTGCAATGCCGATCAGTCCAATTAGCTCGCTTTGGCAAACAGCTGCCACTACAGTTTTTCCTTGCTTTTGTAGCTGCTGAACTTGCTTTTCGATATTTTTATCGATAGTTGTTAGTGTAGCAGCCCACTTTATACTTCCTACATAAACAATGTGATGATTAACAGTCGCATAGGCTCCCTTACCTGTTACTGATTGAAAATCACTCGACACAAGCTCTGGTAGGTTTTTATTATGCAATAAGGTTAAAATAGCTTTCGCTAAAGGATGCTGGGACTGCTTTTCCACTGCTGCCACTAGCTGTAATACATAGTCCTCTGACCAATTGTCCATTGTTAAAATATCTGTTACAGCAGGCTGACCTTTTGTTAATGTGCCTGTTTTATCAAAAGCTATTGCCTCGATATGCCCTAACTGCTCTAAATAAATACCGCCTTTAATCAACACACCTTGCCTTGCCGCATTACCAATCGCCGTTACAATAGCTACAGGTGTAGAAACAACAAGCGCACAAGGACATCCTACTACTAACACAGCTAAGCCTTGATAAATCCAATGTTGCCAATCCCCCACAAACAGAGGTGGAATAACAGCTACTAGCAAAGCGACAATCATAATAGCTGGTGTATAATATTTAGCAAAACGATCTACAAATTGCTGTGAAGGAGCCTTTTCTGCCTGTGCTTCTTCTACAAGATGGATAATTTTGGCAATCGTTGTATCCTCCACACGTTTTGTCACACGTACTTCAAGTGCACCTTCCTCATTTAATGTACCTGCAAATACTTCATCATTTACGGTTTTATTAACTGGAATTGATTCACCTGTAATCGCTGCTTGATTAACCGCTGAAATACCGCTAATAACAATACCATCCATCGCAATTTTTTGCCCTGGCTTAACAATTAAAATATCACCAATCTTAATATCCTCTGTTGGTAGCTCAAGCTCATGAAAATGCTCACCATGTGCTCTTTTAATAATAGCTGTTGGTGGAGCGATATCCATTAATCCACGAATAGATTGTCGTGCTTTATCCATTGAGTAGGCTTCAAGTGCCTCACTAACGGCAAATAAAAATACAACAACTGCCGCTTCTTCCCATTCCCCAATAATCGCAGCGCCAATAATCGCAATAGTCATCAATGTTTTCATATCAAATTCAAAACGGACTAAATTACGGAAGCCTACTTTAAAAATACCTATACCACCTACAAGAATAGCAATAATAAACATTCCTACTGGCAGTGGATATGCCTCTCCTTGTTGGGCAGCGAATATATACCCTAAAATAACAAATAATAAAGAAAGGCTTGCTAAAATATTTTCCTTTTTACGATAGAACGGTGTAGCTGGTTCTAATGTTCTGTTGGCTAATTGAGTAACTTTGATGCCATCGAAAGCTCCAGCTTCTTCAATTTCATCTACACTAATTGTACCAATAATGGTTATTTTAGAAGCTCCAAAGTTAACTTTTGCATCCTCTACCTTTGGAGAAGCTTTAACATTTTTTTCGAATTTTGCTGCACAGCTAGCACAGGATAAATTTTGTAGTCTGTATTCTTGTTTAATCGGCGTTACTGTCATTCACAATCCCCTCTTTCGCATGTTCATAGGCAATTGTTACAATTTGATATACATGCTCATCCGCCAAGGAGTAATACATTTGCTTTCCTTTACGGCGTGATTTCGCTAAATGATTGTCCTTTAAATAACGTAAATGATGTGAAGCTGTTGCAACTGATGAACCAATAACAGCAGCAATATCGCAGACACATAGCTCATCTTCTAATGTTAAAGCATAGGCAATTTTCAACCTTGTTGCATCTGATAATGCTTTTAAAAATTTAGCAACACCCGATAAATCTGGCATTTGTTGCTGTACTCTTGTAACTGCCGCTTCATTTATCTGCATTGTTTCACATATTTCCTTTGTCATCCGCTCACCTCATTCAAATACTCATTTGATTGTATTCAATGTAACATATTACCTTATCATATTCAAATGAATCTTTGAATGTTAGGGATAGATATCATATAACTTCATATTTAAAATATATAACGACAAAAAAGCCATCACTTCATCAATACATGAAATGATAGCCTTTAATAGTGCTTTTATAATTGATTGGATTGAGCGAGTTCTCCAAGCTGTAATTCAATCGGACAATGATCGCTGCCCATAATATGCGGATGGATTGTCGCTGCAGCAATTTGTGCCTTTAATCGCTCAGACACAATAAAATAATCAATACGCCAGCCAATATTACGCTCACGTACTTTATTCATATAAGACCACCATGTATAATGGTCTGTTTCATCAGGATGCTTATAGCGGAAGGAGTCCACAAAGCCATGTGCCAGCAGCTCAGACATTTTCGCACGCTCCTCGTATGTAAATCCTGAATTGCCGATATTTGACTTAGCATTTTTTAAATCAATTTCCGTATGCGCCACGTTTAAATCGCCACAGTAAATAACAGGCTTCTTGCTATCAAGCTCTCTTAAATACAGTGCCAAGCGGTCCTCCCACTCTAAACGCAGCGGTAATCTTGCTAAGTCACGCTGTGCATTAGGTGTATAAACATTTACTAAATAAAAATCGTTATACTCTAATGTAATAATTCTGCCCTCATCCTGAGAATCTTCATCTCCAACACCATAGCTAACAGATAATGGCGTATGCTTCGTAAATATAGCAGTTCCTGAATAGCCCTTTTTCTGTGCATAATTCCAATATTGCTGGTAGCCATCAAGTGCAAGCTCTACTTGCCCAGCCTGACATTTAATTTCCTGTACACAAAAAAAGTCCGCATCTATATGATGAAAAAACTCTAAAAAACCTTTACCTATACAGGCTCGTATCCCATTTACATTCCAAGATATGAATTTCACTTTCTTTCCACTCCTTAAAAAAACGCTCTTCGACAATCGCGAAGAGCGTTTTGCTATAGATCATCACCAACAATTTTCACTTCTGTTTCTAATTCAATTCCAAATTTCTCCTTCACAACACGTTGAACCATTTGGATTGTTGCAATATAGTCAGAAGCGGTTGCATTTCCTTTATTCACAATAAAGCCTGCATGCTTTGTAGAAACCTCTGCTCCACCTACACCCTTACCTTGCAGACCGCTATCTTGAATAAGCTTTCCTGCAAAATGGCCTGGTGGGCGTTTAAATACACTGCCTGCAGAAGGATATTCTAATGGTTGCTTGGACTCTCGCTGGAATGTTAAATCAGCAATCTTCGCATCGATTTCCTCCTGTATACCTGGTGCTAGCTGAAATTCAGAGGACAACACATAGTAGCCCTTTTTTGCGATTATACTTTGTCGATAGCCAAGTTCAAGCTCTTCTTTGGATAATATTAAAATTTCGCCTTCTTTTGTTAACACCTTAGATGAAACAATAATATCTTTAATTTCACCACCATAAGCGCCTGCATTCATAGCCATTGCTCCACCGATTGAGCCAGGTATACCACATGCAAACTCAAAGCCTGTTAAAGAAGCCTGTGCCGCAAGCTTTGATACCTCTTTAATCAGTGCACCACTTTGTGCATAAACGTGCACGCCATTAATACGAACTTCATTTAAGCGTGAGAATGTTACAACAATTCCTCGATGACCACCGTCACGCACAACCAAATTAGACCCATTACCTAGCATTAATAAAGGAATATTATTTATATAGGCATAACGAATAACGGATGCTGCTTCTTCCTCTGTTTCAGGAAGCACAAATACATCTGCTTTGCCGCCTAATTTTGTCATTGTATATTGTCGTAATGATTCATCTAGCTTAATATTGGCAGGATTAATACTCTTCGCTAAATCCTTAACCCATTGTTCTTTTGTCATAAGAGCTAATTCCTTTCTAACGTCCTTCTTACTCTACACTAGTATGGATTTAGAACCCGATTTTGACAAGTAAAATGAAGGGTATTTTTTATCCCTTATATCGCTCTATGTAGAAACGATATATACTATAAAGAAAACAGACAGTTCTACCAAATGCTATTCTAACACAATCGGTTTACATTAGAGCCAGTTAGTTGCCCATGTTTCAATATTTCGAATAGCTCCCTCTAATGCTTGCCCTTTATCTGTTAAGGAATATTCAACGCGTACAGGAACCTCTGTATAGACTTTTCGTTCAACTATCCCTTCCTTTTCAAGCTCTTTTAGTCGTTCTGATAAAAGGCGTCCGCTTATTGGTAGTGCAGATTCTATTTCATTAAAGCGCTGTGGACCATCCAGCAGCTGATATAATATTAATCCAGTCCAACGTTTTCCAATTAGATCCATTGCTTTTGCTAAACGAGGACATAAAGTTGTTTCATCCATTGTTTTCACCTCTATGTAACCTATTGTAGCGATTATTATAACAAATGTAAATTTACAGTAACTTATGTATATATCATCACTTATATACTTTTGTATATTTATTTACTAAAAGTAACTTAAATACAGATCAATCAATGACTATTAATGTCAGCTCTTTTCTAACATATGCACTATTTATCCTTATATATGCTTTTATTTCTAAGTCATCATGTTATTTTCTAAAATTTCATTGAATATATAATTTTTTTAATTTATTATTCGTTGTAGAATGCTGTTTAGGGGGTTTTCTAATGAAGAAATATGCGATTGATTATAGCCATTCCACTATTAGCTTCTCTGTACGTCATATGATGGTTTCACGAATACATGGTACGTTTGAATCGTATAGCGCAGAAATCGTGGCAACTGATATTGAACAAATGCAAGATGCCACTATCACTATTACAATCGCAGTGGCAAGCGTTTCCACCAAAAATCTTGACCGTGATGTTCATCTCGTATCGCCTGACTTTTTTGATGCAGATGTTTATCCAAAAATAGTATTTACCTCTACATACATCGAAAAACTAGATGAGCACAATTTTGCCATTCATGGAGATTTAACAATTAAAAGCGTAACAAGGCCAATTGTCTTTACAGCAACATATACAGGTAATGGCATTAGCCCATGGGCACAAGAAGTATATGGCTTCCAAGCAAAAACAAAAATTAATCGACGAGAATTTAATTTAGTGTACAACACACCTCTAGAAACAGGCGGGGTATTAATTAGCGAAGATATAGATGTGGTTGTAGACCTTGAGTTAAACCCGTTATAAGTTAAACAGTAAAAAAAACAAAATACTCTCCATCCATAAACTAAAATTTATTTATGGATGGAGAATATTTTACGATAATGGACATATTCATTAACCTATTATTTAACATAAACAACTGTTTATCATTGAAGGCTCATTTTATTAGACTTTTATTCAAAAGCCCCTCTTTTAAGAAAATTCATGAAAAGAGGGGCTTAGCATATTGCTTACATTATTTAATTAAATATTTAGCAAAGCCAGCTTCTGTGTCTTCTAAATATTCAATATTGCTATCTGTTGGAATTACTTTTTGTGCATCTTTCGCAGATAGATATACAACCTTTGTATTGGCTGGGAATGGTACAAATGACCAGTTATTATCCGCAGCAGGATTAATTGTTTTTGTTGCCATAATATAGTCAACAACAGCTTGGCGATTTTCGTAAGCATAGCTTGTTACATTTGAACCGTCAGCATTTTTAAATGTTGCGCCATAAGAGCCACCAACACGATAGTTGTTTGTAATAATGATAAATTCTTGGTTTACATCAATTGGTTTACCATTATATTGTACATTTTTAATACGGTTTGCATTTTCATTTATAAGATTGCCACCGCGATCATATTTTGCTGGTGATGTTACATCAATTTGATAAGTTAGACCATCTAACACATCAAAATTATAAGAGCGTGCTTCTGGATCAATAATATTTTGCTCTTCTGCTTTATTAGGATCAATTGTTGTAAAGATACCAGCAGCCATTTCTAACCATTCAACTGCTTGCGCACCTGTCACTTTAATTGTTGCAACAGTATTGTCGTAATGATAAATGTCTGCCATATTTTTAATAGCAAGTGGTCCCACAGGAATATTTGTATAGTCACGTGGGTTATTACGTGAGCCTGCTTTGAATGGTGCACCTGCTGAAAGAAGCGGCGTATTTTCATCGGCAGTACCTTTTAACTCTTGCTCAATAAACCATTTCTGTGCTTGTGTGACAATTTGAATAGAAGGATCGTCCTGTACCATTGAGAAGTAGCTATGGATTGGTGCAGTTGTTTCCCCAACAGGTTGACGAATATACGCTAAAGTTCCTTCATGTGCTTCTTTCACGGCATCTAATACGGTTTTAGATGGCTGAAGACCCTCTTGTTGAATTGACTGTAGGGAACCTTTTCCATCTACTACAACCCATTCTGAACCTTGTTGTTCTAATTTTAAATCAATAACACCAAGATGGCTGCCATAGCTACCTGCCATTACAGTAGGAACCCCATTAATTGTCCCTTTTTCTTGGTCTACATTTTTCAAGTCTTTATAATCACCTGGGAATGTTAAATGAGAATGTCCTGTAATTAAAGCATCAATACCTTCAATTTCAGCGATTTGGTAACCAACATTTTCAGCACCCGCCACATACGTATCTTCCCCAATGCCTGAATGTGAAAGAACAACAATAATGTCTGCTCCAGCCTCCTGCATTTCTGGTACTACTTCTTTAACTGCTTCAACAGGCTCCTGCATATCAACCTTTCCAGCTAAATGAATGGCATCCCATTCAGTAATTTTCGTTGGGACAATGCCTGTTACACCAACTTTAATTGTATGCTTATTTCCTGCATTATCTACTACTTCTCTATCAAGAATAATATACGGTGTAAACATAGGCTCTTTTGTTTTGGCATCGTACGTATTAGCATTTACTACTGGATATTCTGCATCATTTAATACTTCATCTAAAAAGTCTAAGCCATAATTGAATTCATGATTTCCTAAAGTACCAGCATCATATTTTAGCTTATTCAATGCTGCAATAGCTGGATGAATTTCGCCCGGTTTTAAAACACTTTCTAATGCTTTATAAGAGCCTAGTGGCGTTCCTTGAATTAAATCCCCATTATCAAATAGTAATGTATTTGGATTTTTAGTACGTGCTTGTTCAATTAATGTCGCTGTATTTGCTAAGCCTAATTCAGATGATTCTGCATCTAAATAGTAATTGTAGTTAGCTAAATTTGTATGAATATCTGTTGTTCCTAAAATTTGAAGGTCTACAGCTACTGCAGTTGAAGGCGCTTTATATTCTGCTACAAAGCGTTCAATAATGCTTGTCATTTGCTCTGCTGTCACATAGTCACGAGGACGAATTGTACGATCCTCAAAGGCTTGAAGAATATTTGCTGCAACAGCGTTCGCTAAATCTTGTTTATGCACTTTAGCAATTTGATCTGCATCTTTAAATTGATCTAATACTGAAAGAGGTGCATTTTCACTAACTAGTCCACGAGCAGAGATTACAAATGCCTGCTGACGTGTTAATTTGTCATTTGGACCAAATGTCGTTGCTGTTTTACCCTTAATTAGCTTTAATTGGACTGCTTTTTCTACATAAGGCGCTAAATTTTTAGAAACATCGGTAAAGGCAATAGAAGAACCGTCACCAAGCTCTACATCTAAGCTTTCTACTAATTCTTTTACATAATCTCCGCGTGTTACATTATCAGCTTGTGCATTGGCAGATAATCCAAATGGCAGAAATGCAAATAAAACTAGTAGCACCGCTAAGAATTTAGTTATTAATTTCTTATTCATGCAACAACCTCCTTATTCATCTAATGTTTTCCTACAAATCCTATTATATTAAACAACTTCTAGTTTTTGCTGAACAAATAGTCCTAATTATATGTATTTTTAAAAGAATGGCAATTTACATTTGCATAAAATAATAGATTATTATCATCCTCTTAACTTTCCATTCAGTATGATGTTAGTAAATGTAAATTCCACATAATGAACAAATATCAATATGTCTGATCTTTATACCTCACCATACCTCTGTTTATAACATAAAAAAAATCCTCTCTAAAGTGAGAGGACTTTTGTTAAAAAATATTTTTTATGCGTTAACAGTTTGTAGAGATTGCGCCACTTTTTTCACTTCTTCTAGTCCATTTGCAATAATTTCTTGGGCTTGATCAGGTGAAGCATTGTGACCTTCAATAATTACCTCTTCGATAATTTCCATACCGAAGATACCACCTACAACATTTTTAATGTAGTTTACTGACATTTCCATTGGTTGTGCTTCTGGTAATGAATAATAACCACCACGAGCATTTAGAATAATTGCCTTCTTGTCAGTCATTAAACTAACCAGTTGACCATTTTCATCATATTTGAATGTGAAGCCAGCTTGATATACATAGTCAATAAATGTTTGTAATGGTGCTGGAATTGTTAAGTTCCACAGTGGGAAAGCAAATACTACTAAGTCAGCTGCAGTTAAAGCATCCATTGCCTTTTGCTTAGCAGCTAATAGACGTGATTCAACATCTGTTAGCTCTCCACCATTTTGCACCTTACCAAATGCATTGAAAAGGTCTTGCCCAAAATAAGGCATATCTTCTGCAAATACATCAAAAGTTGTAACATTCACACCTTGCACATTTTCCATAAATGTATCATACATTTTTGTTGAAATACCGTCTGGACGGTTGTTAGCTTTTACTACTAAAACGTTCATTATATAAATTCTCCCTTAAATTTCATAATTCAATATCTCGAATTCAAGATATGCTTTTATCTTAAAAAATTTCACGCCAAATGTCAACGCTACCTACCTCAGACTTTTGACTGAAATATTATGTTAGGATTTTTTCGCTTATCTTTAAAAAGGGTTAAACCCTCTTAAAATTTACAGCTATCATCTGTGCAAACACCTGTATCCGTTGAGCCAGCCATCTTTAGCTTTGGTTGCAAGCCCTCTTCCTCGGCTACTTTACGTAAAGTGTCCTCAAATGCCTTCTGTGGCTGTGCACCTGAAATACCGTATTTGCGGTTTAACACAAAGAATGGCACCCCACGAACACCGAGCTGTAGACCTTCTTGAATATCCGCCTCTACTTCATCTTTAAACGTATCTGCTTCAAGAATCTTTGCTACTTCCTCACGCTGTAGACCCACCTGTTCAGCAATGGCTAGTAATACCTCGTCCTGTCCAATACGCTTTCCTTCGATAAAATGACCGTGTAAAAGTGCTTCCACAAGCGCTGTAACATCTCCCTGTTGTTCAGCCCATTTTACAAGTCGATGTGCTTTTAGTGTATTCTCTTCCATCAAATGGCTAAAATCGTAGTTTAAGCCTACCTCTTTGGCACGAGCTGTTACACCTTCTGTCATTTCCTGTGCTTTTTCTAAGGACATGCCATACTTTTTCGCCAATGATTCATAAACAGTAACATTTGAATCTACTGGTGTTGTTGGATCAAGCTGATAACTTTTATAAATAAGCTCCACCTGCCCACCATAGCCTGTATCCTGAATCGCCTTTTCTAGCTGTTTTTTACCAATATAACAAAATGGACATACATAGTCAGACCAAATCTCAATTTTCATTTATGACTCACTCCCTTTGCTACATTGTAGCGGCAGAGCAAATCCCAAGGCAATTTTTATGCTTCATTGCATAAATTTTCAAGCGAATCTACATACTGAGGTTAAAAAACAATGTGAGGGTTATCTATGACGCAATCTCTTTGGCTGGCAACGTCTGAATCTGTTTCGCTATCGTCACTAACTTCATCTATTACTTGTGATGTTTGTATTATTGGCGGGGGGTTAACAGGGCTATACACAGCTTATACTTTAGCAAAAGCAGGTGTTGATGTAGTCTTACTTGAAGCAAATACACATGTTGGCCACGGTACAACTGGTCATTCAACAGGAAAATTAACAGCACAGCATAGCCTTATTTATGCAAACCTTTTAGAACAGCTATCTGTAGACGAGGCAAGGCTTTATTATCAACTTAACCAACAAGCAATTGATAAGGTTAAACATTTGCTTCCACAAGAGCATGTACGACAAGTAGACTCATTGCTATACTGCCAAAAAAAGGAAGGCTATGCGCAATTATTAAAAGAGTGGAATGCTTATAAGGTATTAAATATTAAATCAGCCATTACCTCTGATACAGAGCTGCCTTTCCCTGTAACAAAAGCATTAAGCATGTCACAGCAGGCTCAAATCAACCCTGTAGAGGTTAGTAATTTCTTGGCAAAGGCTGCCCAATCACAAGGAGCAAGACTTTATACAAATACCCGTGTTCAGCAATTAAACATATCACAAAATAACTTACATACCGAAAAAAATATGTCGGTTCAATACAATAAGCTTATTTTGTGCTCGCATTATCCAATTGAAGCATTTAAAGGGCTGCAACTTTTTAAGCTATCAAATAGTCGCTCCTATATGGTGGCAAGTAAAATTTCTGAAACAATGCAGGGGCAATATTTATCCGTTGACTTTCCTGCTCGCTCCATCCGAACAGCTACCATTAACGATGAGCATTATTTAGTATTAGGAGGAGCCAATCATATTGCGGGAGAAACCGTTCATACAGAGCCATATTATGAAGCAATTGCCAGCGAAATAGCAGAACATTTTGAGCAACAGCCGCTTTATCGTTGGTCTGCTCAGGATATTGAAACACCTGATATTGTGCCATATGTGGGGAGAATTACAAATTCCTTGCCGAATGTGCTAATTGCTACTGGCTATCGAAAATGGGGCATTTCTAATTCCTTTGTGGCTGGTGATATTTTGTCCTCGTTAATCACTGGTGCAAGAAGTGAGGATGGTGCTATCGCTCTTTACTCACCATCACGCACAAAGTTTGGTGCTCAATTTATGCAGATGCTAAAGGTAGGAGGCTTTGTTGCGAAGGAATATATCGCTGGCTATATGAAGCATGCCACTGCCCCAACCTGTACGCATTTAGGCTGTAAAACAAAATGGAATAAGGCTGATGAAACATGGGATTGCCCATGTCATGGTTCACGCTTTAATGCAAAAGGTGAGGTACTTGAAGGTCCTGCTGTCCAACCGTTAAAGCTGGATTAAAAAAGAGGTTGCCGTATAGACAACCTCTCCCATGTTATTTTAATGCTTCTGTTAATACTGGTACAATCTGCTTTTTACGGGATACAACGCCTGGTAATACAACACGGTTTTGGATAAGCTCAGCACCAAAGCCTTTTGCTGCTGCTTCTGCTGCTTGCCCAATAGCAATTGCTGTAGAATCGTTGTTTAAAATATCTGTTACAACAAAGAAGAATAAATCTAAGCCATTGTCAGCGGCATTTTTATTTAATAGTGCCTCTAGCTCCTCTTGGCGATTAAGTACATCATTAATGTCCACTGCATTAACTTGTGCCACAACTGCTTTGTACTCTCCAAACTGGAACTCTTTTGCATCTAATGATAATAAATCTTCTAAAGCTTTATCTGATAGGTCAGCGCCTGCCTTTAGCATTGCTAAACCATATTCAGCAGCATCCACACCAGCAATTTCCGCCAACTCTTCACCAGCTTTTACATCCTGCTCTGTGCAAGTTGGTGATTTGAAAAGCAATGTATCTGAAACAATTGCAGATAACATTAAACCTGCAATATTCGCTGGGATTTCAATATTATGTTCTTTAAAAATTTTATTTAATATTGTAGCTGTACAGCCTACTGGTTCTGCACGGTAGTATAGCGGATCAGCTGTTTGGAAGTTAGCAATACGATGGTGATCGATTACCTCTGTAATTTGCACCTCTTCAATTCCATCAGCGGATTGTTGGAATTCATTATGGTCAACAAGTATAACCTTATCCGCTTCCCCTGCTACAGATGCAATAAAGCGAGGTGCTTCAAAGCCAAATTTATCTAGTGCAAATTGTGTTTCATTATTTACATCTCCAAGACGTACTGCCTCAGCTTCTTGACCTATTTGCTGTTTAAAATAGGCATAGACAATAGCAGATGTGATTGTGTCTGTATCTGGATTTTTATGCCCAAAAACTAAAACTTTGCTCATTGAATCAATTCCTCCTAAAGTGACACTTACATTTGTATTTTATTTTATCATATCTTAAGAACTAGCAAGTGAGAAAGTTAAACTTTATTTAAAATCACCATCTCCCACTACATACTTTATGTTGATTCATATACAAGTATAATTTCATACTCTCACATACCTTAGTTCTCTAATAAGATATATACATTATAACTTATTTGAATATTATTTTGTGCAGATGATTTCCCCTAATTTTACCATCCTATTTTTAACATTTAATAATAAAAATGCACCTTTTTTTAAGATAAATTAGCATATATAGATATTTAGTTGGGGTTTCGTATTTAAGTAAGCATAATTTTATGCTATCATCAGGTAGTCTATATTTTTAGATACACAGGAAATGGGGATTACGATGATAAAGAAGATGGAAAAAAAGTATATTCCTTTGGCAAATTATTTTGAAGTTGCTTCACAACAAGAAATCACTCTATCCTTTAATGAATTAGAAAACATCATGGGTCAATCATTACCCAATGCTGCCTACCTGAATAAGAGCTGGTGGAAAAAAACAAAGCCCCCTCTTTCACACTATTTGTCATGGACAAATGCAGGCTACTATGTCATTGAAGTGAAACTTGGTACTAGTGTAACGTTCTCACGTACACAAATGAAGTCTTCTGAAAATGATACTTCTAACAATGAAGAAAAACCATCTGCATACATAATTCGAGGGATTGAGGCATCTGATGCTAGATCGTTTATTCATTTACAAGAAGAAATTTTTCAGCAAACTGACTTCATGTATAATGCACCAAATGAATCAGATTTAACAGTGCAACAGCTACGTAAAAATTTAGCCTATTGGAAACAACTAAAAAACCGTACAATATTACTTTGTGTCTTAAATGGTATTTTTGCAGGCTATGCTGTAATACACGGCTATAAGCAATCAAAAGTAAAACATATAGCCTCTATTCGTTTAGCTGTTAAGCAAGAGTATCAGCAAAAAGGGATTGGCTCTGCATTAATGAAAGCAGTGGAGAATTGGGCGAAACAGCATGATATTTCGCGTCTAGAATTATCTGTGATGGAGCATAACAAAATAGCTTTACATCTCTTTAGTAAACTAGGCTTTCAGCAAGAAGGCATTCGCCAAAATGCTATAAAATTAAACGATTATACCTATGTTAATGAATATAGCTTAAGTAAAATGATATAATTCACTTTTCCTCGATAGATGTCTAAATTATATTTGGGCATCTTTTTTTATCTTGGTTCAGTGGAGAGGGCCTATAGCCTGTACCCGCCGCTGTCGCTTCGCTTTCAGTACACAAAAAATCCGAATGCATTAACGACAGGTACAATTAATTGATTGTATGAAAAAACGCACAGAGCCATGTTTATCACACTGCATCTATGCGCTGTCTGTTTTAAAAAACCTGCTTCTCTCTAGCAGCATCGAGGAATAATACATTGCTCTCTACTTGCTCATAAGATTGTTGATATTTTTCATATTGTGCCTTGTCCTGACTGACCATTTCCTCTATTAGAGCATGCAAAAATGATACTAAAACAGGGGCAATATCTAGTGAAGAATGATTTTTTGTACCAAGCGCAAATACTGCGCTAGCATATTCTCGAATAGGTGAAAATGCAGAAGCCGTAATAGCAATAATTTTTACCTTTTTCATCTTAGCAATTTCAACAATTGCTTGAATATCTTTTAGCTGTTTATCAAAAGTAAAGACAATTAAAGTTGTACGCTCACTCATGCTATTTAATTGTTGCAAAATATCCTCAGAGTTTGAACGTAGCTGCTTCACATGGGGACGTAACGTTTTTAATGTATAGGACAGCCAATCTGCAATAGAAACAGCTTGACGAGTGCCTAAAATATAAATATTGTCTGCCTCATGCATCCATGTTGAACTTTTTTGAATAAGCTTATCATTAATCAGTTGAATCGCTTCTTGAATGTTGTGACTATCATATTGCATCACTTTACCAAAGCTAGACTGACTTAACTTATTTGTAGTCTGTGTAGGCTGTAAATGTATGCCATCATTTTGTGACATAACATAGCCTCTCACTGCTTCCTGAAGCTCTACATAGCCCGATAAATCCATCGCATAGCAAAAACGAATAACGGTTGACTCACTGACATTAGCCATCCTTCCTACTTCTGCTGCACCATTAGCAATAACTGTTGTAGGATTATCCATTACAAATTGCGCTACTTTACGTTGCCCCTTTGACAACCTTACAAACCTTTTCTTTATATCTTCATGAATACTCATTTCTAACAACCTTTCTTTCAATGACCTTATCACGAATAGGAGATTGTTTCCTACTGCCTCAAAATTCGATTAGAAATACAGTATCATGATTACAATTTGAATACAATGACTTTTCTGAAAAATCTTTAGCGCTTCAACTTGCTAATACGGTAATATATTTTCAACCTTATTTGTATAGTAATTGACGCTTCACCATAACTTGTGGTTGACTTCTGCTTCACTCGCGCTGCTCGCTCCAGTCAACTACATCTTTTGATAATGAACCAAGATAAAAAAATGCCTCGGATAATTTATTATCCAAGACATTTATCATAATATGATCATTCTAGCTCTAGCTGCTTCGTTTCTTTTCCTAAGAAAATTACACCTATTACACCAATAATAATTGCTACACAGAAAATAGCAAAGATAAAGCCAATTGTATAGCCCGCTGTTAATAAAAAGCCAACTAACAATGGTCCAAAAATTCCTCCGATACGCCCTACTGCTGCTGCCATCCCTGCACCTGTTCCACGAATAACCGCTGGATACTGCTCAGGTGTATAAGCATAAAGAGCACCCCATGCACCTAAGTTAAAAAATGATAAAAACATACCTGAAATTAATAGCACGCTAAGCGTTTCTGCATTGCCAAATGTAGCCGCACTAACTGCTGTACCAATTAGATAAGACACAAGCACAAACTTTCGTCCAATCTTCTCAATAAACCATGCTGCTGTAAAATAGCCTGGTAGTTGAGCCAATGTCATAATTAAGACATATTTAAAGCTGGTAATCATATCAAAGCCTTTCCCAACCATTACGCTTGGTAGCCATAAAAACATGCCATAATATGAAAATACAACTGTAAACCATAAGAGCCATAGCATTAATGTCGAACGTGCATATTTCTTTGACCATACCTCTTTTATATTTTGACTAATGCTTCGCTTTTTGGATTCTTCCTTTACTGTAAATTGTGGTGAATCAGGCAAATGCCAGCGAAGATAAATAGCATAGAAGGCTGGAAGTGCTGTTAAAATAAGTGCTACTCGCCACCCCCATGTCGGAATAACAAAATACGAAATCAATGCTGCAATTAGCCAGCCTGCCGCCCAGAAGCTTTCTAGTAAAACAACTACACGTCCTCTTTCTTTTGCCTCTACACTTTCAGACACTAATGTTGAAGCAACAGGCAATTCTCCCCCTAGCCCCATTCCTACTAAAAAGCGTAGTAGTAAAAAAGCTACCAACGTTGTTGTTAAAGCAGATAAACCACTTGCTACCGAAAAAAGCACAAGTGTCCACATAAAAATTTTCTTACGTCCTACTTTATCAGCAAAAACGCCAAATACAAGCGCCCCTACTGCCATCCCTATTGAATTAACACTACCAATCCAACCAGATTGGCTCGGTGATAGCCCCCAATCAGCTGCCAATGCGGCAATCACAAAGGATAATATGCCAACATCCATTGCATCGAAAAGCCAGCCAATTCCTGCTACACCTAGCAGCTTATTTCTAGAAATAGTTTGTTGAGGTTTATTTGTTCCTATAGTATTTGTTGTCATCCTAACCACCTGTCTTTACACTTGACTATACAATATATGTTTACTATACAGTTGTTTCAATAAAGTGACAAGTAAAATTCAAATTACCAAATTGTTTCGACAATTTGCGAAATGCTATTGAAATTACAGGGTTATTTCGTTAAAATGTCTTTTATACAAAAACAGCTGTTCTTTCTATAAGAACAAAAGGAGATCATACTATTATGTGGAAAGGCCTTATTGAAGAATATAAACAATTTTTACCTGTAACAGAAAATACACCCGCATTAACGTTAAACGAAGGCAATACGCCTCTTATACATTTAGTGAATTTATCTAAAAAATTAGGTATTGAGCTTTATGGGAAAATTGAAGGTGCAAACCCAACTGGCTCATTTAAAGACAGAGGTATGGTATTTGCTGTGGCAAAGGCAATTGAAGATGGCAGTAAATGCGTTATTTGCGCTTCTACAGGAAATACTTCTGCTGCTGCCGCTGCGTATGCAACAAGAGCTGGTATCCAGTCCATCGTTGTTATTCCTAAAGGAAAGGTCGCTCTTGGTAAGCTTGCACAGGCAACAATGTATGGTGCAAAAATTATTGAAATCGATGGCAACTTTGATGATGCCTTAAATATTGTGCGTCAAGTAAGTGAAACAACACCTGTTGCTCTTGTTAACTCAGTAAATCCATATCGCATTGAAGGTCAAAAAACAGCATCATTTGAAATTGTTGATGCGTTAGGTTCAGCACCTGATTATCTATGCATCCCTGTCGGTAATGCAGGAAATATTACAGCATACTGGAAAGGCTTTAAAGAGTACCATGCTGCAAAGGCTAGTGGTCTTCCAAAAATGTACGGCTTTGAAGCTGAAGGTGCTGCTGCAATTGTAAAAGGAGAGCCGATTGCAAACCCTGAAACAGTGGCAACAGCTATTCGTATTGGTAACCCTGCTAGCTGGAAACTTGCAGAGGCTGCTCGCGATGAGTCTGGTGGTATTATTGATTCCGTTACAGATGAGGAAATTGTAGCTGCCTATAAATTAATTGCCAATACAGAAGGCGTTTTTGTTGAGCCAGGTTCAGCCGCTTCATTAGCAGGTGTTATTAAATCTGTGGAAAATGGCAAAATTCCACAAGGCTCTAAAGTAGTAACTGTCTTCACAGGTAACGGACTAAAAGACCCTGATACAGCGATGAATACATCTACTGTAGAAGTTGTATCCCTACAAAATGATGAACAAGAAATTCGTGCGTATATTGAGGGTGTACTATGAGTAATATGTGGCAAATCTCAGTTCCTGGAAGCACAGCCAATTTAGGGCCTGGCTTCGATTCAATAGGACTTGGCTTGTCCCTTTACTTAAAGCTTACAGTTTCTTTACAAGATACATGGGAGATTATTCATCTTGATAACAATGGTCCTAAAGAGTTTGAGCTTGAAGAACATTTACTATACGTAATTGCTAAAAAAATTGCAGAGCAATATGGCAAGCAACTACCTGCTTGTCGTGTTGAAATGGCAAGTGAGCTTCCATTAGCACGCGGGCTCGGAAGTAGTGCAGCCGCTATTGTTGCAGGGATTGAGCTGGCAAACCAAGTATGTGAGCTTGGCTTAACCGTTCAAGATAAGCTCAATCTATCCTCACAGATTGAAGGACATCCTGATAATGCAACAGCCTCTGTTTTAGGTGGCTTAACCATTTCTTCAATGGATGAAAATGGCATAGTCGATACATTCCATATAAATGATATCCATGCATCCTTTGTTGTATATATACCAGATGTTGAGCTTAAAACAAGTGAAGCTCGCTCTGTATTACCAGAGCAATTTGACCGTGCCTATGCTGTAAATGCTTCCGCAAATGCAAATATGTTAGCGGCGGCTTTAATGGCACGTGATTTTGAACGTGCTGGGCGGTATATGGAGGCTGACTTATTTCATGAGCCATTTCGTGCAAAGCTGATTCCTGCCTATACAGAAATTCGCACAGCAGCAAAAGCAAATGGTGCTTATGGAACGGCACTGAGTGGAGCAGGTCCAACATTAATCTCCATTATTCCTACTGCGATTGCTGATGAGTTTGTGCAAGCAATGAAAGCTAAATTTCCAGCACATCGAATTATCCTTACAAAAGCCGATGAACACGGCGTGCAAGTCAATAACTAAGCTGAACGCCTACTATCATGGTAGGCGTTTTTTATATTGTTAGGAGCGGTATTGATTTTTTAATGAATCTTTATTGTTCTTCAAAAAAGGCTATGGCTGCTGCAAAGTCTAATATTATAGTTTCAGCTAGAGATTACAGCTATCAAATGCCTTTAGGGCTGCGCAAGAGCTTGTGACATCCTACCAAATGATTACTACATCCTAGATAGCATAAAAAGGAAGCCACCTTCTAAATAGATGACTTCCTCCTTATTTATCTTGGTTCAGCAAATTCTTTTTGTATCGAAAACAAAGCATCAGCGCAGGTACAATTATGCTAGTAATACTAGACTAATGGCCATAACCGCCATTCCACCTACTAAGCCATACATCGATAAATGTGTTTCATCATATCGCTGTGCTGCTGGCAATAACTCATCTAATGAAATAAAGACCATTATACCTGCAACACCTGCAAAAACAATGCCGAACATAACATCCGTTAAAAATGGCATAAGAATTAAAAACGCTACTAATGCCCCAACAGGCTCTGCTAATCCTGATAAAAATGATAGCTTAAAGGCTTTACGTCGATTACCTGTGGCAAAGAAAATTGGCACAGACACAGCGATGCCCTCTGGAATATTATGAATAGCTACTGCAATAGCAATGGCTATACCTACATTTGGATCATTAATCGCTGACATAAATGTTGCGATACCCTCTGGAAAGTTATGAATGGCAATAGCAAGGGCGGTAAAAATGCCCATCTTCATTAAATGCTCTTCATTAACCTGTGGCTTAATCGCGTTTACATCCTCAACAAGCTTTACCTCATGCGGATTAGTGGCCTTTGGAATAAACTTATCGATTAATGCAATAAATAGCATACCACCAAAGAATCCAAGAATAGTCATCCAATAGCCATTCGTTGTACCTAATGCATTTGTTAACGCGTCTTTTGCTTTTACAAAGATTTCAACAAGTGATACATAAATCATCACCCCTGCTGAAAAGCCTAATGCTAGTGATAAAAACTTTGTATTCGTTCTTGAGGTGAAAAAGGCTATTAAACTGCCTACACCTGTTGCAAGTCCAGCAAAAAGGGTCAGCCCTAATGCTAGTAAAACGTTTCCTTCCATTGCCTTCTTCCTTTACCCTTTTTCTTATTGTACTCATCTTAACGCAAAAGTTTCCTGTACGCAATTCTTTTTTATCAGGAAAATACTATACTTCCCCATATCAATTACATCTTGGCTAACGCTTCTCCAACTTTTATCTTGGTTCGAGAGATGCTTATGCACCTACTGAATCAAAAAAAAGCAGTATCGTTTCATGAATGAATACAAATACTGCTTTTACTTATCGATATAATTTCTTACGGCGTTCGTACCAGATAACACAAATAATAAACCATGTATATCCAATACTCCAGCCAGCTAGGACATCTGATGCAAAGTGTCTAGCACCTGCAACACGGGATAATCCAATAAGCACTGTTAATAGTATTGCGCCAAGCCATAGTAAAGCTTTACGCCCCTTACTAGTATTTTCAGCTAAAATATAAGCCGTTGTGAACAAATACAAAATACCTGTCATAGCATGCCCAGATGGAAAACTAAAGGATGTTAGCTGTTCTTCAATTTCAGGTCTTGGTCGTTGAATCCATTTTTTTAATAGTTGATTTAAAACATTGCCTGCTGCAAATGTAAAGACAACCAACAGCATAGCACGGTAATTTTTTACCCGCCAAGCTAAATACACCATTAAAACTACTGCCACAGCAACCACAAATTGAGGTTCCCCTATATAATGAAAAACATCAATAAAACGATTGCCAAAAAGTAGCTCTGCTATGCTTGTATCAAATTTATTCACAAAATCACTTTGATAAGTAGCTCTTAATACAATAAATATAATAAACGTGATAATTGCTAATGGATATGCCCATTTTTTCATCTATTTCTTCACCTCAAAAACATTCATGCTATGTTCTTCACATCATAACATAATTCAATTTATTCTAGATGGTGAATAGCTATAGTTTTTAGAAAAATATATCTCTTGATGTTTTTGAGTAAAGATAATTGATACTTCCTCTTGTTTATGAAAATAAATAGACACAGCCAATGCAACAATGAATAAAATTGCCACTATAGGTAGTATTTTTTTCAATAGTATAAACACTCCCCTAACCATTTTATCCAGTATTAACAATTTTTGTGTACTAAAAGCGAAGCGACAGCAGCAGGGGCGAGCAGCCTGTAAAAACCGATTGAGCCCAACACGATGTTGGCCATACAAGCGTTTTCACAGGATGTGAAGCTTTTAGCTTGTGTTCCTCTATCACCAATCAGTGTGGGGATGAGGAAAACTTCACTGATTGAAGGTTCACTTTATAGCATTGTTTAACATCTACTGCTGTATTAATACGGGATCAAATAGCCAATCTTTTGTTCCAAAATTTGAATCCTTCTCGCCTCTTACATCACGAGAAATATTATGCTTAATAATTACTTCTCTGAACCTTTTACTAAATAAAGTTTTTCGATATAAATATCTTCCATCATGGCTCCATTCAGCAGAGTAAAAAACATCACCTTTTAAATGATTTAAATCCTCCCGATGATAGATATCTGGACCATTAATAACACCATTTAAACCACAGCTACATGGAGGCTGCTCAGTAGCGAAATATAGCTTAATTCTATCACTACTGCATGACGGTAGAATTTGTGTAGGAATAATTTGATAAGCAGGCTGTTTTCCTTCCTCAGGTCCTTTATGGATAACCTCTAACAATTCATAACCTTCTAAATTTTCACGTTTCATTAATGACACTAGCTCTTGAGAGGCAACCCAGTAACCACTTACATGTACTAAATAGCGATCCTTCATTTGAGATGTATCTATCACAATTGGTGATAACTGTTCTTTGTCCATAAGTCCGCAAGATTTACAATGTGTACTTAAAGAAAATAATGTCCCCTTATCCTCTAAAAACATTTCTGGTGAATTACCCGTTGAATTTAAAGTAAATAATGGTGCTTGCATATATTCCTGCTCTGAAAATTCAAAGTAAAACCGTTCTCCTATTGAAACAATACCTAATTCACGCTCTAATGATTTATATAAAGCCGTTACTTGTTCATATGTGACTTCTTCATTTAATGTAAAAATGGGATTAAATTTTGTTTTTAAATTTCTTTTTTTAATTTCAGGCGCACCAACAGCAATACCATGACGATTATAAACGTTAATAACTTGATCTTGGCTAGATTCATCTATAGAAAATAAATTTTCAAGTTCTACTTTCACAATACACGCCTACCTTTATATAGTTTTATGGTAAAGTATGTTAACCAACTAGTAATATTGTACAATTTACTATCTCTACCTTATGCATAGATAATCAGGTTGCTTGTTTTAAAGAAATTATTTGTCTATTACTCTTGATAGCAAATCTACTTAACCACTCTTAAATTAAGCGTACCAGTAGTTATACCACCATTTCAACTTCGGGTTTACGCCAATTTTTTGGCGTTCTTTCCACAAATTTTTGGCGTGATTTGGCGGACATATAAAAAACACCGCCACTTTTTGGCGGTGTCAAAATTTTTTATAGGCTTTTTATCATATAATATAGGAAATATATACTAAAGGTAATATATGGGTTAAATAATTCCCAAATCGCTCCCTTATAATTGAAAAATATACCAATATTATAACATAGAGTTAGCTTACAGTAAATTCATTTTTTCAGCAAGATTTACAGCTTCTGTACGTGAATCTACATTAAGCAAAGAAAAAAGCTGTGTTAAATATCGCTCAGTTGTTCGCTGAGGAATATTTAGTTCAATGGCAATTGCTTTATTTGTATGCCCTTCTGCAATTAGCCGTAATATTTTCTTTTCTTTTTCATTCAAATGAATATCAAATTTAGCATTCTGTAATTGAAACTTATCATCTAAAAAATCTAAGAAATTATTTGGCAACACAATTTCACCATTGGCGATTGCTCTTACTGTTCGTATAATTTGCTCTTTAGAAGCCGTCTTAGCCAAAATGCCTTCTATTTTTCTCTCTAAAATAAGGTGATAATAATCTGTAATATCATCACCTGTATAAAGGATAATTGAAGCATTTGACTGAATAGCTTTTATATTACGGGCTAAGTTTATTCCGTTTTCTAATGGCATATTGATATCAATTAAATAAATATCATATGGTTTACTTTTGATTCTTTGAATAACATTTGTTGCATCACTTTCTGTATCAATAATAATATCTTCATTTTCTTGAAATAGATTTTTAGTTCCTTCTAATACTATTGGGTGATCATCCACTATGAGCATCGTAATCAAGTGCTTCACTCCCTTCTTTTACAGTAATTCGAATGGACATCCCTTGATTAATATGGGAATCAATATAAAATTGTCCATTAAATGCTTTTACGCGCTCCTGCATTCCTCGAATCCCCATTGACTCTGCAACAATAATATCCTCCACATTACAACCTACACCATCATCCTTATAAAGGATTTCAAAACCATCATCTTTTTCTTTAAGATGGATATCAACCATTGTTGCATAGGAGTGCTTTAATGCATTATTTAACAATTCCTGAAACAGTCGATAAATCATTAAATTCATACGTTCATCCTCTAAATAAAGGCGATCTATCGTGTAGATTAACATAAAGTTAGCTCGTTCTGTAACATTTCTTATTAACTTTTCTAACGCTGCATTTAAGCCTAATGTATCTAGTAATGGCGGCTTTAAATTTTCACAATATACTCTTAGCTCATGCAGAGAAGCAACCATTTGCTGATGAATTTTTGCTAGCTGCTCCTGAATATCCTCTGTATCTTTTGTATTTACTAAAACATCTACCTCTCGTGCAATATGGAGCTGCTCCTGCAAATTAGTATCATGTAGCTCTTGCGCCAATTGGTACTTTTCCTCTTCAAATCGCAACCATAATAGCTTATTTAGCCAAGGTAGTTGACCATCATCAGCCTGCTTCATATGCTTTAATTCCTCTAATAGCTCTTCTACCATTTTTGTATTTTCAATAAAATTATTCACATATAGTAGCAGCAACTCCAGCCATAGCAGTTCCTCATCCTTTAAATGAATGGTATTGTTATGTCCAAGCACTAAAGCTCTTTTATAATGTGTATCTTGGTGCAGATAGGCTAAATAAACTTTATCAATCTTTCGAATTTCTCCTAGTCGCATTTCTTCCATTAGTTCAGACTGTATAATGATATTTTCTTCAACTCTTGTTGTAAATTCATTTGTGTGATAATTATACGTTAAGACAAAAACATTATCTAATTCAAGATGTACAGAAACTTCATGTGCAAATTTCTCTAAAAGCTCATCAATTTTAATGGTCTTCCCAATTTTATCAACAGCTGTATAGAGTTGATGAATATAATCGCCTTTTGTTGAAAATAAAATTTTCCGTTTTCGATAATCAACCTTTTCTTTTATATAAAAAAGCACAACCAATGATAAAAATGTAAAAAGAGCAAAGCCTGATACAGCAGACATTGTTAAATATCGTCCTGCAATGACGTACAGCCCACCTGTAAACCATAATGTGAAGATCATTGAAAAAATAACGTAATAGCGCAATCTTGTAATATGATACTCAACGTCAAATAATCGCTCTGCTAATTGTGTAAAAATAAAGCTAAAAGGTATCGCCAATAAAAACAATGCGCTAATCTCAGTTGAAAGTATATACGTATGGAATAGAATTTTAGGGAATACATATAAAAAAAGAAATGGTAGAAACGGTATTAATATACTGTTCAATAAAATTTTCAACTGAGGTGAACTGTATCTGAAATAGCTTAGCAATAAAATGCTAAGAATCATCACAAGGAGAATAAAGAAAAATGCTAATACAACATAAGAAAGAATATTGTTCGAAGCAGGATAAATTGTACCAATGCACCCTAGTATAAAAGCAAGCAAGGGCAAGATATAAAATAATTTAATATGACTTGTAAATGCCCAATTCGTTTTCATAAATGAATAATAATTTCTTAAAAAATGTAATAATATTACTAAACATAACAGCATACTACTACGATTAACAATAATTCCAACCCCATTCAATCTACCCGAAGCACCGCCGCTTACATAAGCTATGGATACTGTTAAAATAAAAAGAATCAGTAAATTTGTTAATCCTGTATTTCGTTGTTTAACATGTAAATAAATTGCCACGAACAATGTTAAAATAAAATAACAGGCTGGAATCATAAATATATAAATAAATTGCTGAGGGATATCTAAATGCTTAATATGTATATGGATTAGAGCCCCATCTGGCTTCATAATTGTTAATTTATTCGCAGATAATATCCTAGATTTATACTTTACCTGTTTAAGATCATCCATTTGACGTCCATCTACAGTTACAATTGTATCACCTACGGATATATTTTGTTTTTCTGCCCATTTTTTATAATAGAGTTGAGATACGAGCCATTTATCATCTTGTTGTTCTACCTCTATTTCTACATAAGGCGCGCTATAATTCACATAATTGAGATAAAGACCTATCACCAAATAGAGAATTATAGCAGGCCAAAACAACTTACGATACAAAATTTTTAATTCCAAATTTCACTTTCTGTATTCATTTCACCATTAAACGCTTCTAAAATTGCCTGCTGCTCTACAGATGAAACTCCGATTAATGAGGCTTTCTGTTCCTTTAACAACGTTACTAGGCTCGGATTTTGCTCTAAATACTGAATTACATTCAACATACTTATCTCTCCTCATCGTATTAGTTTTTGTAGGTATTCTTTACCTAACTCATTGATAGCTACTCGTTCAAGATTCTCTAATGCTTTAAATTTATAGACATTTTTAATCGTAATGGCATAGCGGATTGCTCCACCATTTGTCAATTCGTCTTCTATTGCATTATTATCCAAAACTGTAACTATATCATCATTATAATAGTTCTCAACTGATTTTGAAACATCATTTTTTTGTGATAAAAGATAAATAATCGGTAACGAATATCTTTTGTTTAGTAGATCATTCTTAGGCCCCCAACTTTTCAAACCTTGAATATCATTTTTAATTTGTTGGATGACTCCTATGTATTTCCCGTATTCCTGCACTTCCTTCGACACTTCCCCTTTCGCAAGGATTTCCCCAATCAAACAACCCATTGCTGTTAAAGAGCCTGACTTTTGCGTAATCATTTGTATATAGGAATCTTCATCACGGCAATTATTTAATAAATCTAATTGCTGACCATTTATACTTGCTAATGCATGCTCCTCAAGCAAAGTAATCGCCGATCTTTTATGTTCGAAGGATGTTTCTTCTATTGCTTTTGATGCCATTACTAGCATTGCTAGAGCAACATTTAACGAAAGCTCAGGTATTTTGCTCCAGCTATAATCTGAATCCTTATCCTGTAAATCATCAATAATATCAAATGATAAGATTAATAATTCAATTGCTGCAGCAACCTTATAAATATCTTCATGCACATTATCTACAAACGCTTCGTAATGCCAGAAACATAACTTGCCAAATGAAAAGCCCACAGCTATTTTTTCTTCTTTAAAGCTTTTTAATAGCGTTTTCAGCTCATAACTAAGCAATGCCTCATTGTCAATCAGAAAGTCTAATGATTCATTTATATGTTTATCCAACCCCTTCAATAGTCCTCTCCCCCTTTTGTTTTATTAATAAATATTATATATATTAGTGGGAAATAATACTAGCTTTATCATTATAAGATACATTTAATTACATTTTTTCCTTCATAAAGGTACAGACCGCCAAAAAATGGCGTTATTCTTGCAAACCACGCCATTTTTTTGTTAATAATTACTAAAAATTTGGCGGTGTGGTAGCAAACACCGCCATTAAATTGGCGTGAATTCACCATTGAAATGGCGTTCTTGCTAATGTTACGCTTAATACAAGCGTCATAGAAATTAGAAAGATAGAAGGATAAATGAAAGTCTTTTGTACTGGGAGTGTTTAATAATGAAAAATGGAATACATGAAAATGTTTTTATACTTACAACTTCTTTCTCCTGTAATATCTCTGTTACAGCAGAAGAAATTATAATTAAAAAGCCTACAAATGAGCAATTACAGATTGAACAAAGCATTATTCAATCTGAGTTAAAGGCCTATCAAGAAACATTAGCAACCTATAAAAACATCTCAGTTGTTTCAAATTTTATTAGCGATACTCCTGGGTTTGAGGAAGCATTTCAACAAAAGAGGGATTATTACCTTGAACAATACGGCATTACTAGAATCTCAAACGAAAGTTTCTCCAAAATGTCCACTGTAAATCCATTAAATTTTGGTCTAAATATCCATTCATCCACCATTTACTTAACGCCGCATTATACAATTATTAACGCAAGAGGATTAGACTTTGAGAAAGGTGCCGCTAACAATATAGAAAATGATAGTGAAACATATCATATAAATATTTCTGAGTTATCAATTCATGAAAGCACTATCTCCTTTAATATGGATGCAACATGTAATCGATGGAGGAAAGCATCGATAAAGCATTAAAATAAGGTGAACCTTCAATCAGCAGGAGCTTTGTGAAAGCTCCTGCTGATTGGATGTGTCACCAATCGTTTTTTACAGGTTGTTCCTGATGCGCTTCACTTTCGATACAAAAAGAATTTGCTGAACCAAGATAATAAAAAAGATGCCTCAAATAATTTGAGACATCTTTTTATTATTAACCTTTTACATAATAGACTTCTTGTCCACTTTCAATTACATGATCAGGCTTTGGCTTACCTGCATTTGCCTTATGACCAGCGATATGCTCAGGGCTCTTCTCCCAATTTTTCCATGCTTCCTCTGATTCCCAACGAACCATTACAAGCACTTCTTCATCGCCACGTCGTACTTTCTTTACAAGCACTTGCTTATCTATAAAGCCAGGCTGCTGTTCAAGCAATGATGGAGCATCTGGTTTAGCACCAAAACGCTCTACAACCTTGTCCGAATTCCCTTCCGTCACAACAATACGTTTAATTTGTACAAACATATTAGTTAAACGCCTTTAACACATCGTCAGCTTTTAGTGCTTCTGATTGTAAACCACCACCAGAAAGGTACCAAACCTCTGGGTCTAGGTAGAATACTTTACCATTTTTAATGGCATTTGTTGCACTTACGATTTCATTTTCAATTGCATCCTTTGTAGCAGATTCGCCATTTTCGTTTACTACCGCATCACGGTCAACTACGAATAAAATATCAGGGTTTTTCTCGCGTACAAATTCAAAGCTTGCGTTATCACCATGTGAGTCAATTTTAAAGCCATCAGCTTCAGCTACAGCTTTTACACCAAATACATCGTGAACAACACCGAAACGTGAACCAGGACCAAATACAGATAATGAACCTTCGCTACCTAAAACGATTAATGCTTTTTCTTCTGATGCAGTGGCTTTACCTTTCACTTCTTCTACTTTTGCTTCATAGTCAGCAAGTGCATCTGCTGCTTCTTGCTCTTTACCGAAAATTTTACCTGCTAATTCTACATTTGTTTTAAATGATTCTAAGAAGTTTGTATTATCTACACCAACATATACTGTAGGTGCAATTTTAGATAATTCAGTATATGCTGCTGATGCACGACCAGAGATAAAAATAATATCTGGGTCGATTTCAGATAATTTTTCATAATCAGGCTCAAATAATGTACCAGCGTTTACATATTTGCTATCTTCAAATTTACTTAAATACTTTGGTAATGAGCCTTGTACAACAGCAGTAGGTTCAACGCCTAAAGCATCTAAAGTATCTAGGAAGCCATTATCAAACACAACCACTTTTTCTGGAATTTCATCAAGTGTTACTTCTTCAAAAGTAGTGCTACCATCGCGTCCTTCAATTGTGCTACCTGGAATTGTAAGTGGGTATGCTGAAGATGCTTCATTTTGCTCTTCTGCTGGTTTATCAGCTGAATCACCTTTATCTTCTTCTTTTGCCCCTTCTTTTGAGCTACAAGCAGCTAATACTAATAGCATCATTGCCATTAAAACCGTAAGTAATTTCCACTTTTTCATTTAAAATTCTCCTTTTTCTTTTATATAGTTAATGAATATTCATTCCATCTATTACTATTTTTAAGAATTAAAATAAACACAAATTCTACAGCCATTTTGCTCTTGAACAGGAATATCCATATCATAGATTTCCTTTAACGCATGTGAGTTAATAATGTCATTTGTAGGACCATTTCTCACAACACGTCCATCCTTTAATGCCACAATCTGATCTGAGTAAACAGAGGCAAAGTTAATATCATGTAACACAATAACAACTGTTTTCCCTAGCTCATCAACTAGCTTACGTAAAATTTTCATAATTTGTACAGAGTGCTTCATATCTAAATTATTGAGCGGCTCATCCAGTAAGATATATTCAGTATCCTGTGCAATAACCATTGCAATAAAAGCACGTTGACGTTGACCACCCGATAACTCATCTAAATAGTTGTGTTGAATTTCTTGTAAATTCATATATTGAATAGCTTCGTCAACCTTTTCTTCATCTTCTGGTTTAAGATTGCCTTTTGAATATGGGAAACGTCCAAACGATACAAGCTCACGAATCGTTAAACGTACATTCATAAAGTTAGATTGCTTTAAAATAGATACTCGTTTTGCAAAATCATCTGATTTCCAACGACGCACATCTGCCTTATCGAGTAGCACTTCACCAGTATCTGCATTTAATAATCGGCTTACCATCGAAAGTAGTGTCGATTTCCCTGCACCATTTGGTCCAATAAATGAGGTAATCTTTCCAGAAGCAATATCAACGCTTACATCCTGAACAACAGGTTTTTTCCCAAAAAACTTTGTAATCTCTTTGACTTGAATCATCCTGATGACCTACTTTCCTTTAATAATAAGTAAATGAAGTATACTCCACCAACAAAGTTAATAATAACGCTGAGTGTTGTATTGAAGCTGAAAATTCGTTCAACCATCCATTGTCCACCGACTAAAGCAATAATACTCATCACACAGGCACCTGTAATTAATATGGAATGCTTGTATGTTTTAAAATATTGATATGATAGATTGGCAACGATTAAACCAAAGAATGTAATCGGACCAACAAGTGCTGTGGAAACAGCAATTAGGATAGACGATAAAATTAACATGCGTTGTACTAGTTTATCGTACGGTACACCTAAATTAATCGCTGTATCCCGCCCTAATGACATAACATCTAATTGATTCATATGACGCCAGCCATAAATAAATGTTAGTACAATAATAATACCCGCTGGCCAAATTAAATCAGAATTGACATTATTAAAGCTTGCAAACATTTTACTTTGTAAGCCCAAAAACTCATTAGGATCAATTAACACCTGAAGGAATGTTGTAATGCTACCTAAAAATGTACCAACAATCATACCAACAAGCAGTAAAAAATGAATTGGGCGCTTGCCTTCTTTAAACAATACTCGGTAGAAAATTAACGCAAATACAACCATAGCAAAAACCGCTACTAAGAAATTGTAGTGCACATTAATAACCAAGATAGATATCGAGCCAAAGAAGAAATAGATTAGTGTTTGGATTAGCATATATAAAGAATCTAATCCCATAACACTTGGCGTTAAAATACGATTATGTGTAATCGTTTGGAAAACAACTGTTGAATAGGCAATAGCTACGCCTGTCAATCCCATTGCTAATACTTTCATTAAGCGACGTGGAAATGCATAATGATAGTTTCCGTTTAATTGATAAAATACATACAGTAACACGAATGCGACTGCTAGTCCCACTAAAATAAACATTTTTGTACGATTACGCATATGCTCTCCCCCTAAACAACATGAATAGGAAGATAGCACTTCCGATAACACCAACCGTCATACTAATTGGTATCTCATATGGGAAAATAAGCACGCGTCCTAAAATATCACAGAATAACAAGAAGGACATGCCGAGCAATGCAGTATGTGGCAATGTTTTTGCTAAATTGTCGCCTCTAAACAATGAAATAATATTTGGAATGATTAAGCCCAGAAATGGAATCACACCAACTGTCAACACCACTGTTGTTGAGATAAGCGCTACTAGCACTAACCCTAAATTCACTACAAATTTATAGGATAACCCAAGGTTTTTAGCAAAATCCTCCCCCATTCCAGCGACTGTAAAGCGATTTGCATAAATGTAAGCTAAAATAAGCACTGGTACACTTATGTATAGTAACTCATAACGACCTTTCATGATTAATGAGAAATCTCCTTGTAACCATGCAGAAATGTTTTGGATAATATTCGCCTTATACGCAAAAAATGTTGTAACAGACGATAAAATATTACCAAACATTAAGCCAATAAGTGGTATAAAGATCGCATCTTTAAACTTAATTCGATTTAATATTTGCATAAATAATAATGTGCCGGCTAAAGCAAATATGAAAGCGAAGGAAATTTTTTGAAAGTACGTGACATTTGTAAAAAACATCATCGAAATCAAAACACCTAATCGAGTAGCATCTAAAGTACCTGCTGTTGTTGGTGATACGAACTTATTCCTACTTAAGCTTTGCATAATTAAACCAGCAATACTCATACCCGCACCTGCCAGCAAAATAGCCACAAGCCGAGGTACACGACTAATTAAAAATAGTCTAGTTTCTTCTGAGTGGAAGTCTAATAGATCACTTGGTTTTATATCGGCTACACCGATAAATAGTGACACAATAGACAACACAATTGTTGCTGTTAAAAGATATCTTATTTTCATAGTAATCCCCGGTAGATTTCATTTTTGTGTGTAATTCACCTTTAGTGAAAATGATTATCATTACTCACGATTCTCATTATAAGCATGTTTTCATTCTCAGTCAACAAGCAATTGAGAATTATTCTCGTTTTATTTGATAATTTCCGAAAAATTCGTATGAACGACAAAAATTCTGTAATTTCGTTATTTTTTCTACTTCAATTAATTTATTATTCGCAATGACTAAATTTCAATACAGCTAGTTCCATGCTATTGCGGAGAAAGGAGCTTGCTGCTTTGACACTCATATTGGCTTTGTCCTCTTTCACGTTCAATCAATTACGCCCTAGCGTAATTGTACCTGTCGCTAATACTTTCGGTACATCCGCCAAGGTTTTTATCTTAGCTCTAAGCTTATAACATAGAAACATCTGTCATTTTCAATAACCAAAATAAAAGGTAATTGAGAATAAATAAATTTTCTCAACTACCTTTTTAGCATTATCTAGCTCTTTTTACACCTCTTAACCATGCGGCTACAATAAATATGATTAATACTAGCCCTACATAACCCATCACTGCATAGAGCTTGGCAACAAGTGTTGTAAAACCTACTAGGCTTGCTAAAAAGCCTAGACCACCTATTAAAATAGCAGCCAGTTTAAAGTTTGGTCTACTAGGCTCTATAAATCTTACGATAAATGAATAAAGCATCCCTACGGCAGTATTATAAATCATCCCTAAAAGGGCAATGGTCATAAGCAGACCAACCATTGGATGAATTTCGTTTGCTAATGCTAGCATCGGAATATCTAATCCAATAATGATATTCATTTTAGCAAGTAACGATAAGTGAATAAGCAAAATTAAAGCACCTAGCAAAATACCACCTATAATGCCACCCATGCTAGCTACCTTATCATTGCGAACTGCTCCACACATCACAGTAAGAAGTGAAAAACTTACCCCTATATTAAATGCCATATATAATAAGGCAGTTACCCACCAGCTATTCATGCTAATTTGAGCTTGCTGTGCAATAACCGCCTGCTCCGCAAAGGTAAGCTCCATTGTAGCAATGGCATAGATCGCAATGATGGATACAATCGCTAGCAAATATGGTGTTGCCAGTGCAATGATATTAATAATGCTTTTTACATTCAGCATAACAGTTGCTAGAGTTAGGACAACCATGCAAATGCTTCCTAACCACGCAGGCAGCCCAAACATTTGTTGAAAGGTCGCTCCTGCCCCGGCAAACATAATTACAGCCACACCGAATAAGAAAATAGATAATATAAAATCCAATATAAAGCCTATTCCATTCCCACAAATTTGATAAATTAAATCCTTATGTGATGTTGTACGTAATCTTGAGCTAACTTGCGCAATGCACATGCCGACAAATGCAAAACAGACAGCCGCTAATAGTGCACCGTAAATTCCTTTAAAACCAAAGCTTGTAAAATACAGAATAATCTCCTGTCCAGAAGCAAATCCTGCACCAACGATAATTCCTACATAGGCACCACCGATTTGCAAGCTTTTTTTCAAACAATTCTCTCCTCGTTTATACTGATGCAAGGTTGATTTATCGATAAACCTCTGTACTCATTGTTAATTTATTAATAATAGCTTGATTAGGCGTGTAACCAATGCCCACTGATTGTGGCACATGAATATAACCATCAATCACCTTTACTTCCGGCGTAATAATATCCTCATACCAATAATGACTAGAACCTGCAGTATCTCCAGGTAAAACAAAATTACTAAGCGATGTTAGGGCAATATTATGCGCTCGTCCGATGCCCGCCTCTAACATACCACCACACCACACTGGAATATTGTTCTTTTGGCATAAATCATGAATCCTCTTTGCTTCTGTTAAGCCACCTACTCGTCCAATTTTAATATTTATCACACCGCAGCTTCCAAGCTCAATGGCCTTTCGAGCATCTTCAACAGATGTAATACTTTCATCAAGACAAACAGGCGTTTGCAAACTTCTCTGTAATATCGCATGGTCTACAATATCATCAGTCGCTAATGGCTGTTCAATCATTAATAAACGATAGTCATCAAGCTGCTGTAATAGATTAATATCATTTAATGTATAGGCTGAATTGGCATCGATCATTAAAGGTAGGTCTGGTAGTTCAGCGCGAATAGCTCGTACTACCTCAATATCATAACCTGGCTTTATTTTGATTTTCACTCGTTTATAGCCGCTATTCATATGCTCTTTTATTAGCTCGATTAATTTAGCGGTAGACGATTGAATGCCTACACTTATACCTACTTCAATACGCTGCTTCTGTCCACCTAGCGCTTGTGCAAGCGATTGCTTTGTTTGTTGAGCATAAATATCCCATACAGCACCTTCAATTGAAGCTTTTGCCATACAGTTTCGACGAATAGATGCAAATAATGCAGACACCTCATCAGGATGCCTAATTTCTGTATGTAACAAGATAGGTATTAAAAAATCCTTGAGCATATGCCATGTTGTTTGTAATGTTTCCTCTGTATACCAAGGTGCTACAAACGCAACTGTTTCTCCCCATCCTGTTACACCTGACGCATCTTTTGCCTCTATCAATAACAGCTCCTTTTCAGCAACTGTACCAAAACTCGTTGTAAATGGTGCTTTCATTGGCATCTTTAAGTGCCGTAATGTGATTTCTTCTAATTTCACAATCGTCAACTCCTCGCTCCCATTATAAAGCTAATAAGGAACGTCTGACTAATAGATAGCTATGAACATATTCAGGGTGCTTTTTCATGCGTACAATGGCATAATTTTGTTTAAATAAGGTTGTTAAAATTGTTCGTACTTTATAGCGCCAATCCTCTGCAAGCTTAGGGCTTTCAACTTTCATTTTTTGCAAATATTGAGGGATTGACAATAAATAGGCATCCTTATAAAAGGATTGTTGAAGCTGAAATGCATTATCAACATCAAGTACAGGCAAGCCATCAACGGTTAATGACCATGGTACAATTTCTTGTGCAATTTCCTCTAGCTCATCCAAGCTATCCGTCATTTGTTTGCGCTCAATCCACCATTCAACAACGAGTCTATCTGAAGGCAGTCCTTCATTAAAATCATCCTGCAATGCGCCATAATAATCCATTTCATATTGATAACTAACCGTATTAAGCTTGAAAAATGCTAGATTTGCTAAACGTGCTTCTAGTGGCTCAATTAACCAACGAATTAACTGAAAACCGTGTTCTTTTGCATATTCTTGTTGTGCGTGCTTCAATAGCTCACCTACACCTTGTTCACGATATGCTTTCTCCACACCAATCATGTGTGAATGTAAATACATTTCTCCATCTTGGTAGCCAACAAAGCAATAGTTAAAGCCGATTAGCTTTTCTTCTAAATAAGCGCCAAGCACCAAGCCGCCATTTTGTACCGCAGCTAATAATTGGTGGGAGGGAATAGCCTGTGTTCCCCAAATTTCAGCATTTAACTTTTGTGCTTCTGCAATCTCTACAGGTGTCATGATTTTATGAATACGCACTTTTTCTAACATTATGCCGACGCCTCCTTCGCATGTCCTGCCTCTAATGCTAACAGCACAGCCTTCGTTAAAATTTCAACTCCTGTAACAAGCCTAGCCTGCTTAAATCTCATTTTTGGATGATGCAACCCTGGCGTTAACCCACACCCTAACCCTAGCATAGTTGTTTTTAAATGAGGACGCTTCACTGCGTAATGATGAAAGTCTTCTCCTCCCGGTGTGTGGACAGGCTTTCTCAGGTTGGATAATCCTGCCGCCTGTATAATTGCCTGCTCCATAATATATTGCGCACTTGCATCCACCTCAGCAGCTACGATATTTGCTACGGTACGTGAATCAATTTGCACCTTATGCAAAATCTTAGCGGAATCAATTACACGCTTTACGCCTTGTGCTAAATCGTCCATCACACTATTTTGCTGTGCGCGTATATCAATCGTAAATGCGGCATTCCCAGGAATAATATTTCCTGATTCGCCACCAGCTTGAAATTTTGTCATTTTAATAGATACAGGTACCATCGGGTCTGTATGGATTGTTCGTAAATCTTCAATAATGGTTGCACCGACTTCAATTGCATTGACACCAAGATGTGGTCTTGCAGCATGGGCATCCTCTCCAATAATTTCTCCTTCAATTAAGCGAGAGGCTCCGTGATATAACGCAGCACAATATGTACCATCCTCCAGCTCATGAACAGGTCTTACATGGACACCAAATAAAAAATCTAAATCATCAATAACACCCTCTTCTAAAACAGCTAATGCCCCTGTCCCCTTTTCTTCAGCAGGCTGGAAAATAACACGGATTGTCCCATTCAATAATGGCTTTTGCTCTTTTAAAAGTAATAACGTACCTATAGCCATTGTCATATGTCCATCATGTCCACAGGAATGATTTGCACGAAAAGCGCCATCCACCTCCTGCCATAATGCGTCGATATCTGTTCGTAAGCCTACCTTTGGTGTTCCATGCCCAATATCAACATAAAGCCCCGTGGAATTTTTAAAGCGTTTAGGTGAAAAACCTTCTTGTGTTAATAAATCGAATATATAATTGGTTGTTTCTATCTCCTGCCAGCTAATTTCTGGATGGTCATGTAAATGCGTAAAAATCTCCATTAACCTTGGCCTTAAACGATTCAACTCTTCTTTCATAGCTTCCAACCCCCTAAATTTTCATATTATTAAGATTATTATAACGAAAATACTAATGTTCTACATAGAAACTTATACCCGTATTCAGCAAAATAACTACTTAAAATATTATATTCATACTAAATTTTAATAGATACCCCATAATTCCAAAGCTTAAGCCACTATCAAATCACCACTTTAACACAATATAAAAAGATGTAAGCACAGTCTATACGCAGACTATGCTTACATCTTTTTTGTTAATTAATGCCCCGCATCGCTTTAGAAATAATCGGTGAAATGAGTAGTAAAATGATGCCTATCACAATGGATAGTGACCCTAAAAAGCCAAAGTAAGTAAATTCACTTACGACTTCATAGACCCTTACAAGCTGTGCATTAATAGCTTGTGCTGCTGCACTTGTTAAAAACCATAATGACATTGTCTGTGCCGCAAAAGCTTGTGGCGCCAATTTCGTTGTAGCAGATAAACCTACTGGTGATAATAATAGCTCTCCTACAACGACTAAGAAGAACGATAGCACTAACCACCATGGGCTAACTAATGTTTCCCCGCCTGATAAGTGTGCTGGAATCATCATTACAAGGAAAGACAAACCTGCAAAGAATAATGCATAGGAAAACTTACGTGGTGTTGTTGGTTGCTTATCTCCCCATTTTAACCATAGCATCGCAAATAAAGGTGCTAATGTGATAATAAATAACGGATTCAGTGATTGGAACCATGAAGATTGAAGCTGGAAGCTACCAATACTTAATTGTGTACGCTCATCTGCATAGGTTGCCAAAATCGTTGCTCCCTGCTCTTGAATAGCCCAGAACATAACCGCTGCTAAAAATAACGGAATATAGGCAAGCAGGCGTGATTTTTCATCTTTTGTTGTTTTTTTACTGCGATACATATAAATAAAGAATATAGTTGGGATTAATACACCAAGTGTTGTAATAATTACACTAAATACATTCATTGTTAATGTACCTGTTTTAATACCTACAGCACCTAGAATAATGATGAGTAAAGCTACAATCCCAAATTGTGTAAAGATTTTTTTACGCTCTTCAGGCTTTAATGGATTATTTACCTGCAGCCCTGCTAAGCCTAAATATTTTTTCTCTGTTAATTTATAAACAATTAAACCAAGTAGCATTCCAAGTGCTGCTAAGCCAAAGCCAAGGTGGAAGCTATATTTTTGCCCGATTGTTCCAACAATAAATGGTGCAACAAACGCACCCATATTAATACCCATATAAAAAATTGAAAAGCCTGCATCTCGGCGACTATCAGTTTCTGCATAAATATCCCCAACAATGCTTGAAACATTTGGTTTTAATAACCCTGTCCCTATCACGATAAATGCCATTGAAGCAAATAGCATTGTTACACCGCCTGGCAATGCCAGCAATAGGTGACCAATCATAATTAAAACGCCACCATAAAAAATTGTTTTACGTGTTCCTAAAACTCGGTCAGCAATCCAGCCACCGATAATACCAGACATATAAACAAGTGAACCATAAATTGCCATAATCGAGTTCGCTGTTCCACGATCTAAGCCTAATCCACCTTCATTTAACTCATAATACATAAAGAAAATAAGAATGGCACGCATTCCGTAATATGAGAAACGTTCCCAAAATTCTGTGAAAAATAAAGTAAAGAGCCCTTTAGGGTGTCCAACGAAGCCCTGCTGAGGGACCGATTTTACAACTTCATCTTTACTAGACATATAATACCCTCTCCTGATTTAATTTAATTATTCTGAAAAAATATTTTTCGACCTAATTTAAGAAGAAAAACTTTATTTCATCATACTAAATTCTTTTTTAAACTTTAGCAAGAGTTTTAAAAAATGTTGAAAATTTATTATTTTTCAATAAATTCTGATTGATTTTTCTAAAAAACATTAAATCCTTTGATATATCTAAGTTTTCTTATTCTTTAGTAAAGATCATATCCTTGGCATTCATTAAATTATTCTAAAATATATAAAATTCTGATTTATAACTCTTTATACAAATTTATACTATTTTTTCTACAGTATAACTATATAAATGTTCTCTAGTGCTACTATGCCCTTTTATAAAAAAAAGCATGCTATAAAGCTTTGGTACGCCTTATCCAAAATAATTTCATAACCTAAAACGAAAAAAACCAAACTATTCCACGAAACGCCCATTGAGAGTTTCGTAATAGTTTGGTTTTTTACTTGATTTAGCTCACCACATAATGCTGATATTTAGCATAGTCTGCCTGCTTTAGCTCTAGCGATAGCCATGTGCCATCCTCTTCATACGCTGTTTGATGCACAGAGGCATGCTCGTTCAAATAGGAAACAATATTGCCTTGATCATAAGGTATTAACATTTCACATGTGACATAATCGGAGAAGATATGCTGACGGATTAGTTGTAATAGCTCCTCTAAGCCTATCCCTTGCTTGGCGGAAATCCAAATATTATCACCACTTACTACAGGATACGGAACATTCGCAGCATCAGCCTTATTGTATACATAAATAGTTGGAATGGCTTCAACGCCAACTGCCTTTAATGTTTCATTTGTTACATCCATCATAAAGCCGTGCTCAGTGTTGGAAACATCGACAACATGAAGTAAAAGATCTGCATCTCGTGCCTCTTCTAATGTAGAGCGAAATGCTTTTACTAAATGGTGCGGTAATTTACTGACAAAGCCAACTGTATCTGTTAATAAAAAGGTCTTTCTATCAGGCAACTCTATTTGACGCACAGACGTTTCCAGCGTAGCAAAGAGCATATCCTTCTCAAAAACCTGTTTATGCTCCTCTTGCCCTATTGCTGCAAGTAGCTGATTCATAATCGTTGATTTCCCAGCATTTGTATAACCTACAATCGACACAATTGGCAATGCATTTTTACGGCGCTGCTTACGCTGTGTTTCTCGCTGCTCCTGAACATGCTCAAGGTCTTTTTTAATTTTTGCAATTTGATCCTCAATTTTTCGACGATCAAGCTCAAGCTTCGTTTCACCAGCACCGCGGTTTTTAAAGCCGCCTCCAGTTCCCCCACCTTGACGGCTTAGAGATGCATGCAAGCCTACTAAGCGCGGCAGCATATATTGTAGCTGTGCTAACTCCACCTGCATTTGTGCCTCACGTGTTTTCGCTCTTCGTCCAAAAATATCTAAAATTAGCATCGTGCGATCAATTACTTTTGTTACTAAATCACGCTCTAAATTACGAATTTGCGAAGGTGATAATTCATCATTAAAAATGACCAAATTGGCTTGCGCTTCCTCATAGAAATTTTTAATTTCCTCTATTTTACCTGTGCCCACATAATGAGATGGTGTAACACGCTCTAAATTTTGTGTCACAACACCAACTACTTCCACATGCAAAGCCTCTGCTAAGTTTTGCAGCTCCTCCATTGAATAATCGAAATGCTCATCATTCCGTATATTGACGCCAACTAATATGGCTTTTTCCATTAATACATCAACTTCTTTAATTTTATCCATTAGCATCCTCCCACCAAAGCCTTGGTGTCCCTACGGCAAATTTCCTTTATCTTACCATATAATATATTACTCGTATTCATAAACAATTATTATTTTTTCCCAAAAATGCGCCTCTTAAGCAAGGCGCATCAACATTGTTTATGTTCTTTCTTCTTTTAATAATTGCTCTGAGCGATTAAATTCCTCTTCAATTTCTGGATTTGGTTTATATGTCATAATACTGACAACAACTGCAACAATTAAACAAACAAGAAAGCCCGGTACAATCTCATATAATGCATCGGATAAAGCATCAACCTTACCCCAAATAAATGCTGTTATAGCACCTGTAATCATACCACCAATTGCTCCATAGTTCGTTAGCTTGCGCCAATATAAAGACAGCAAAATAATAGGACCAAATGCAGCACCAAAGCCTGCCCATGCAAAGCCAACTAAATCTAAAATTGAATTATCTGGATTCCATGCTAGGATAATGGCTATAATAGCAACGACTAATACAGCCATACGGCCAGCCAAAACATAATGTTTATCGTCTGCTGTTTTATTAAATAGAGCCTTATAAATATCCTCCACAAGCGCTGAGGACGTTACAATTAATTGTGAAGAAATGGTACTCATTACAGCGGCTAAAATTGCTGCCAGCATAATACCTGCTATAAATGGATGGAATAAAATTTGCCCCATCACAATAAATACCGTTTCAGCATCTTTTAATTCGCCAGCGTTTTGCTCGTAGTATGCGACACCTACTAAGGCTGTTCCAATCGCACCAAAAAGGCTTAACATCATCCAGCCGATTCCAATACGACGAGCCTGCTTTGTTTCCTTAACAGAGCTAATCGCCATAAAGCGTACAATAATATGTGGCTGCCCAAAATAACCTAAGCCCCATGCAATAGAAGAAATAATACCAGCGGCTGTCGCTGTAACAGGTAATAAATTTAGATGGTCAGGGTTAACAGCTTTAATGGATGTAATCGTATCTCCTAATCCCCCTGTTACAAACACACCGAATAGTGGCACACTAATAAGGGCTATAAACATAATAAGTCCTTGAATAAAATCTGTATATACGGTGAAAGAAAATTAGAGTTTCAAGCACAGCCTATTCACCGTATTTTCAGGTGTTTGATTAATCATTTGGATAAAGCCTTGGACAGCA
>NZ_JBIWBA010000019.1:0-82710 GCF_044760715.1 Lysinibacillus sp. NPDC098008 | reverse complement strand
GCCCGTAGTGGAAATCAACGGCTTTACTTTATTTTATTGTAAAAGAAAAAAGACTGTAGGCAAACTCAAAATTCATTGAGTTTGTCTACAGTCTGCAATAATAATTATTATTTTATACCTATTTTTATAAATACTTAAGAACTTTATTGAAAATAGTTTTTTAGTATAATAGTTTCGCTTATACAATTCCATAAATAATCAAAAATATATAGTAGTATAACAACTATTTGATACCTTTTTGAGATATGTTTATTAAAAAAGCACTTTCAGCAAAATGCTTGAAGTGCTCTTAATAAAATCCATTTATTGTTTTTGATTTTTTGCCTGACGCTCCCATTGTAATAAGGAAGGATATGGGTCAAATGCCCATTCGGTTCTGCCATTAAATTTGTAAATACCATAGTGCAGATGTGGAGGGAATTTACCAGATGTTCCTTCTTTACCATAGCCAGAGCTGCCAACATAGCCAAGAACAGTGCCTGGCTTTACAATTGTACCTACTTCAATATCCTTATGATAGCTACCAAGATGGGCATAATAATGATAGGAATTATGATTGTCACGAATACCAATACGCCAGCCACCAAATTGATTCCAGCCTTTTATCTCAACAATGCCATATGAGGTAGATAAGACAGGTGTTCCATAGTTTGCAAAAATATCTGTGCCTTCATGGATACGACGTCCACCCCAGCCTCTATTTGCTCCCCATGTGCCCCTGTAGCTATAATTAGACTGAATGCTAACTGGAAAGGTATGGTCATCCAGCTCTGTTGTTTTAAAGTGCCTGTATAATGTCGAAATCGTCACAATTTGATTAACAGCTTCTTCGCTGCCGTAATATTCCCATAACGCTAATTTAAAGTCTTCATCTGTGTTGCCAAATTTGCCTAAATAGCTAGCCATCGAGAAAATAACATCTTCATCATCTTGTGGGCTTGCAATACCATCATTATTTCCATCTAAGCCCATTCCTCCAAAGTAGCTAATGGTTTCAGGATTTGTATCTTCTTTTATAGGGTTTAATGCTCCTGACCAATATTCATCTGAAAATTGGATAGCCAAATAGCCATCTCTTGTTGGAATATCTTTACGAACGGATTGTAGATTTCTTTCATATTGGTCGATAGCGGCTAAAAAATGCCAAGGAATGAGTAATTCATCAAATTGTACATAATAGGACATACGCTGCTGTAAAAGTTCTGCTTCTGTAAGCTCCTCCTTTGCGAAAGAGGGAATTGGGCACAAAAACGCCCCTAACAGCATGAACAATAAAAGAAATTGACAATGGCGATACAATGATGGACCTCCTTTCTAACGTTAGAATAACCGAAATTTTTATCTTCATTCAGCAAGCTTATTAGTGGAAAAAATACATACTAACAGACGTGCTGCCTATGTGCATGAATGAATAAAGTATGTCACTTTTGCTAAGCAAAAATATTCCCTTAATTAATTATAAATGTAGTTTTAGCCTGATTTCACAAGTGTTTGGGACAACTTTAAACAAGAATGGATAAGAAGAAACTGTAGGAAAGAAAAAGTAATGGGTATCATCATGTCATTTCCTTCATAGTATGTTATAAATCAAGCCCTGAATGGAGGGAAGGCTATTAACATTTTAGATAAAGTGAAAAACTATCGCGAAGAAGAAAATAGGCTGAAGTGGGAAGGAACATTTGCAGAGTATTTAAACATTATTAGGGAAAGACCTGAAGTTGCTCAAACAGCCCATTCACGCGTCTACAATATGATAAAAAGTGCTGGTGTAGAGGAACGCGATGGGCAAAAAATGTACAAATTTTTCGGACATGAAATTTTTGGGCTTGAATCAGCAATTGAAAGGTTGGTGGAGGAATATTTCCATCCAGCAGCACGCAGGTTAGATGTTAGAAAGCGTATTTTATTATTAATGGGACCTGTTAGTGGTGGTAAATCAACAATTGTTACCTTGTTAAAGCGAGGGTTAGAGCAATATTCGCGCACAGATGAGGGCGCAGTTTATGCCATTAAAGGATGTCCAATGCATGAAGACCCGTTGCATTTAATTCCACATCATTTGCGTAACGACTTTTTTGAAGAATACGGTATACGAATTGAGGGGAGCTTATCACCTTTAAATACGATGCGTCTTGAAAAGGAATATGATGGACGTATTGAAAATGTGATGATTGAACGTATTACTTTTTCAGAGGATAAACGTGTAGGCATTGGAACATTTACACCATCAGACCCTAAATCACAGGATATTGCAGATTTAACAGGAAGCATTGATTTTTCAACGATTGGTGAATTTGGTTCAGAGTCTGACCCTCGTGCATATCGCTTTGATGGAGAGCTGAATAAGGCGAATCGAGGTATGATGGAATTCCAAGAAATGCTGAAGCTGGATGAAAAATTCTTATGGAATTTATTATCCTTAACACAGGAGGGGAACTTTAAAGCAGGCAGATTTGCGTTAATTAGCGCAGATGAGTTAATTGTTGCTCATACAAATGAAACAGAATATCGCTCGTTTATTTCTAATAAAAAGAATGAAGCATTGCATTCTCGTATTATTGTGATGCCAATTCCGTATAACTTAAAGGTGAGTCAGGAAGAGCATATTTATGAAAAGATGATTAAAGAGAGCGATATGTCCCATGTCCATATTGCACCGCATGCTTTAAAGGCCGCAGCAATCTTTTCGGTTCTCACTCGATTGGAAGTACCGAAAAAGCAAGGTGTGGATTTAATTAAGAAAATGCGCTTGTACGACGGAGAAAATGTGGAGGGATTTAATTCCGTTGACTTGGAGGAGCTGAAAAAAGAGTTTCCGAACGAAGGCATGAACGGCATTGATCCACGCTATATTATTAACCGTATTTCTTCTGCGATTATTCGTAAAGAAGTACCATCCATTAATGCATTAGATGTTTTACGAGCACTAAAGGATGGCCTGGATCAGCATGCTTCCATTTCTCAAGAGGATCGCGAAAAATATATGAATTATATTGCAGTGGCACGGAAAGAGTATGATGAAATTGCTAAAAATGAGGTGCAGAAGGCATTTGTCTACTCATATGAGGAATCGGCTAAAACATTGATGAATAATTATCTCGATAATGTAGAGGCATTTTGTAATAAGCATAAACTTTACGATCCACTCACTGGTGAGGAAATGAATCCTGATGAAAAATTAATGCGCTCGATTGAGGAGCAAATTGGCATCTCAGAAAATGCTAAAAAGGCATTTCGTGAGGAGATTCTTATTCGCATTTCTGCCTATGCACGAAAAGGCAAGCGTTTTGACTATAATTCTCATGAAAGATTACGAGAAGCGATTCAAAAGAAATTATTCGCTGATTTAAAAGATGTTGTGAAAATTACAACCTCTTCAAAAATGCCTGATGAATCACAGCTTAAGAAAATTAATGAGGTTGTGGCAAGGCTTGTGGATGAGCATGGCTACAACACAACATCTGCCAATGAATTGCTGCAATATGTAGGCAGCTTGCTTAATCGCTAAAGACCTAAGCTAGATAGGAGTGTCCGATTTTAAGGGCACTCCTTTTATTATCAGAATTGATTTTACGAAAAAAGTTCAAGAACGTGGCTTTCAAGCATAGGATAGAAAAAGTGAATTTAATAGATGGGTGAGGATAAAAATGACTGAACACGAAAATAAGGGGTTTGTTATCTCTCAGGAAAATTGGTCCCTCCATCGTAAAGGGCACCAAGACCAACAGCGACATATGGAGAAAGTAAAAGATGCGATAAAAAATAATTTACCTGATTTAGTCAGTGAAGAAAGCATTGTAATGTCCAATGGTCGTGAGGTTATTAAAATCCCAATACGTTCCCTAGATGAATATAAAATTCGTTATAACTATGATAACTCTAAGCATGTAGGGCAAGGACAAGGTGATAGTAATATTGGGGATGTTGTGGCGCGTGATGGCAGCAAGGGCAATCAGGGGCAGGGCAATGGCAAAGAAGCCGGTGACAAGCCTGGTCAAGATTACTATGAAGCGGAAGTAAGCATTGAGGAAATTCAAAATGTGTTATTTCACGAATTAGAGCTACCGAATTTGCAGCAGAAAGAAAAGGCAGATATTAAAACGGAAAAAATAGAATTTAATGATATTCGCAAAAAAGGCTTAATGGGCAATGTTGATAAAAAGCGCACAATTTTAAATGCATTAAAGCGCAATGCGATGCAGGGCAAGCCACAAATAACACCTATTCATAATGATGATTTGCGTTTTAAAACATGGGATGAGATTGAGAAGCCAGAATCTAAAGCAGTTGTGCTGGCGATGATGGATACAAGTGGCTCGATGGGAGCTTTTGAAAAATATTGTGCACGCAGCTTTTTCTTTTGGATGACAAAGTTTTTACGTTCAAAATATGAAACCGTTGAAATAGAATTTATTGCACACCATACAGAGGCAAAGGTCGTAACAGAGGAGGCGTTTTTTACAAAGGGTGAAAGTGGCGGAACAATCTGCTCATCTGCTTATAAAAAGGCATTAGAGTTAATTCAGGAGAAGTATCACCCTTCACGCTACAATATTTATCCTGTGCATTTTTCAGATGGTGAAAATATTTCAATGGATAATGAGAAGTGTTTAAAGCTTGTTGGAGAGCTAATGGATGTGTCCAGTATGTTTGGCTATGGGGAGGTCAATCAGCATAATCGTTTTTCAACATTAATGTATACGTATAAAAAAATAGATGATCCCAAGTTTAGATACCATATTTTGCGTAAAAAAGGTGATGTCTATGATGCGTTAAAAAGCTTTTTTAAAAAAAATGAAGAGTAAGGTCAGTATCACGTTCAAAGGAGGAGGCGTACAATGGATACAAAAGCGCTTCATCGAGCCATTGATGAAATTACTGAAATTGCCTCAGGCTTTGGCTTAGATTTTTATCCGATGCGTTACGAAATTTGTCCAGCAGATATTATTTATACATTTGGAGCCTATGGCATGCCTACACGTTTTTCACATTGGAGCTTTGGTAAGCAGTTTCATAAAATGAAGCTTCAATATGATTTAGGGCTTAGTCAAATTTATGAGCTTGTTATTAATTCCAATCCGTGCTACGCATTTTTACTGGATACAAATACATTAACACAAAATAAATTAATTATTGCCCATGTATTAGCGCATTGTGATTTTTTCAAAAATAATGTTCGTTTTTCAAATACACGAAGAGATATGGTGGAGAGCATGACTGCCACGGCTGAACGCATTGCTAGCTATGAAAGGGAGTATGGCAAGGATGAGGTTGAGCGTTTTTTGGATGCAGTCTTAGCCATTCAAGAGCATATTGACCCCTCACTTGTACGACCAAAGCTATCTTGGAGCGATGAGGATGAGCAGGAGGAGGAAAAGCTGCCAACACGCTCCTTATATGATGATTTATGGAGCATCGAGGAAAAAGAAAAGGTCTATAAGCCAGCAAAGCGACGTTTAAAGCATTTTCCGCCAAAGCCCGAAAAGGATTTATTATTATTTTTAGAGGAGTATAGTCGCGAGCTGGAGGAATGGCAGCGAGATATTTTAACAATGATGCGTGAGGAAATGCTTTATTTTTGGCCCCAGCTAGAAACGAAAATTATGAATGAGGGCTGGGCATCCTTTTGGCATCAACGAATTATGCGTGAGTTACATCTAACAACTGCAGAAACGATTGAGTATGCTAAATTAAATGCAGGGGTCGTGCAACCATCAAAAACATCCATTAACCCATATTATCTGGGCATTAAAATTTTTGAGGATATTGAATATCGCTACGATCACCCTACTGAGGAGATGAAGGAGCTAGGGGTAAAGCCAAACTCTGGGCGCGATAAAATATTTGAGGTGCGGGAAATTGAATCTGATATTTCCTTTATCCGCAACTATTTAACAAAAGATTTGGCAAAACGAGAAGATTTATATTTATTCCAAAAAAAGGGCAATGACTATCGTATTACAGATAAAGACCATGAAATAGTACGAGATCAGCTTGTATCGATGCGCGTGAATGGCGGCTTCCCATATATTGTTGTGAAAAATGGCGATTATTTACGCAATGGTGAGCTATATTTAGTACATGGCTATGAAGGCATGGAGCTGGACCCTCGTTATTTAGAAAATGTACTGCCTTATATTTATCAGCTATGGGGACGTCCTGTGCATTTGGAAACCTATGTAGATAATAAACCTATGCTATACTCATATGATGGCACCAAAAACACGAAACGGCATATATAGCTAAAAGCTTCTATCTGTTAAAAGGATATTTGAACAGATAGAAGTTTTTTATCTACGAATTTGTTAAAATAGAGTTGAATAATTACGGAACTGGAACGGTGAAAAAACGTTGAAAACATTTAAAAAGGTATATATAGAAATAACGAGTGTTTGTAATTTAGCATGTAGCTTCTGCCCACCAACAGCTCGTGCAAAGGGGCTTATAAAAGTGGAGCAATTTAATAATATATTAGATGAAATTCGTCCACATACAAAATATATTTATTTGCATGTAAAGGGGGAGCCACTTTTACACCCACGCATTGACCAACTGCTAGATGTTGCTCATGAAAAAGGCTTTAAAGTCAATATTACAACAAATGGTACACTTATTAAAAAGAATCGTGAAAAATTATTAGGCAAGCCAGCATTACGTCAAATTAATTTCTCCTTACATAGCTTTGACGGTCATGAAGGTTCAGAAAACCGTGAGAAATATTTAGGGGATATTTTGGATTTTGTACGTGACTCTAGAGAATATAACACAATTATTTCTTATCGTTTATGGAATTTACAAAAGGATCATGTTTCTGACATTGCAGCACGTCGCAATCGGGAAACATTAGAAATTTTAGAGAACGAGTATGGCTTGGATTACCATATTGAAGAAAAGGTAGAGCCCGGTAAAGGGGTTAAAATCGGTCCTCATATTTATTTGAATCAAGACCATGAATTTAGATGGCCAAGCCTATTAGCGCCTGAGGATGAGGGAAAAGGCTTTTGCCATGCATTGCGTAGTCAGGCAGCCATTTTAGTAGATGGTACAGTTGTACCTTGCTGTCTAGATGGGGAAGGTGTTATTAATTTAGGCAATGTCCATGAAAAACCCTTTGCGGAAATTGTAGAGGGGGAGCGTGCTAATCGTATTGTAGACGGCTTCTCACGGAGAGAGGCTGTAGAAGAGCTATGCAAAAAATGTGGCTATCGTCAGAAATTTGGTATGTAATGTTGAATAGGAAGAAACAGCTCCAAGGCTATTGACCATTGGAGCTGTTTTTCTTTGTTTGTGAATCAATCGTATCTAAAAAATCCTTTGTAATGCGTACTACATATTTTACCTCGTCTAAGTTACGTTCCCGTAGTAATGAGCGATGAATGTCTAGCATGAGGTTTTTTTCCTCAATATCAGTAACGCCAGATAATTTTTGAAAATTAAAAAGCTCTTCAGGGGAAATATCTAATGCCTTCATAAGTGTTTCCAATGTACTTAACGTTATATTGGATTGCCCATGTTCAATATTGGAAATACGTCCTTTACTAAAGCCTAATTTCCCTGTTCTTTCAGCTACTTCTTCCTGACTTAGCCCTTTAGATAATCGAATAATACGGAGTTGTTCACCTACTAGCTTTAAAAAATCTGACATATGATTCACCTCTATGTTAAAAGCTAGTGAAAAACAACTAAAATGACTATACTATTATAGTGGTATAATAGAGAAAATGTTACATTAAAATGGTACAATCTTTAGAGTAATACTTTTTCTTAGCCAAATGACCTAATTGAAACAACTAAATAAGCATTTTGAAAACAGCATTATGCTGATGGTCAGCAACTACAACATAAGATTGGGGGATGAAAATATGATGGAGTGCTATTCATTAGAAGAGGTAGCAGAAATTAAAATGGGCGAGATGATGATGAATGACAAATATTTAACTAGGGATGGAACTCCTTTCATAACGAAAGAAACATTTAATCAATTATTTAGAAAAGGTCGTATTCATTCATTGCCGAAAGTTAGTCGTTCTATACAAGAGCAATACTCATTTTTACAAGTACCTGCTAAAAGCATACTGGTGACTAAGCTAAACTTAAAGGACACAAATATATACCAATGTGAAACAGAGCTATGTATTGGTCGTGGCATTATCGCCATCATACCAAATGAATCGATTGTTGTAAGTGATTATTTATTTCATTTTTTTAAGTGGTATCAGCTCAATAAAGAAGGGAAAAATATTTATCAGATCGTCATTGATTTACCAACAATTGCAATTCAGTATCAGGTTGTTCATCTGTTAAATAGGATTCAACAATTACTAGCAAATCGGGATTTTTTAATAACAGCAGTCGAAGGGCTTCCACGGTATTTTAGCAATATTTCGCAACAAGCAAATCAGCAATCTAGAAACTTACATCAAGGATTTGAGCAGCTACAATATTTATATATGGAAATACTACATAAAATTTTTAATGACCAATTTTTAGCAGATGTACATGAACATAATTTTTGTCAAAAACTTAATAATCTATAGCAAACATAAAGCAAATAACGTCAGTGCAGAGTTATCTGAAGCAAAGCGGGAGTAAATGCCCGCAGAGCTGGAGCGAAAATCTGCGAGCAGAATAGATACTCGCGGAGCTGTAGTGAATACCCGCGAAGCTGGAGCGAATACTCACGAGCAGAGCGAATACCCGCAAGCAAAGGAAAAACTCTTCGCACTGACTTATTAAATTTCAATAATAATTGGCAATATCATGGGCTTGCGTTTTGTTTGAGTAAATAAATATTGTCCTACAGCTTTTTTTATTTCTCGGCGCAACACATGTATTTGTGGTCGGCTTTCTGTTTGTAGCTTATGAATAACTTCCTTTGTCAGCATGTTGACCTTTGTTAATAGCTCCTCAAAATCCTTTGCATATACAAAGCCCCGTGAAATAGTATCTGGCTCTGAAATAACAGTGCCATCTGCTTTATTTAATGTTAAGACAATAACAAGCATGCCATCCTCTGAAAGCTGCTTGCGGTCACGTAGTACAATGCCTTCAACCTCACCGATTCCTATACCATCCACATAAGTATCCCCGGCTGGAATTTTACGTGTTTGCCGAGCCTCTGAATGTTCAATATCGACGACATCGCCATTTTTCAAGATAAATGTATGCCCTTTTTCAACACCAATAGCTTCTGCCAATAAACGATGCTGATGCAGCATACGGAATTCACCGTGAATCGGAATAAAAAATTTAGGCTTCATAAATGTTAGCATAAGTTTTAAATCCTCTTGATAGCCATGTCCTGACACATGCATTCCAGTATGACTAGAAGAGCCATAAATCACTTTGGCCCCAAGCTGGAATAAATGATCGACAATACGAGAAACACCCTTTTCATTGCCCGGAATAGGGGATGCGGCTAAAATTACCGTATCATCTGGCAAAATTTTCACCTCGCGATGACTACCATTCGCTAAACGAGCAAGTGCAGCTAAAGGCTCCCCTTGACTCCCTGTGCAGAGCACTACTACTTCTTCAGGGGGGAGATACTTTACCTCGCGAGCATCAATTAGCAGATCATCTGGAACATCTAAGTAGCCACGTTCAATTGCAACATCCACAACATTGACCATACTGCGGCCTAATAAGGCTAGCTTTCGATTAGTGAGTATAGCTGCGTTGACAATTTGCTGAATACGATTCACATTTGAGGCAAAGGTGGAAATAATAATTTTACGCTCTGCATGTAAAAAGGCCTCCTCAATATGCTGTCCAACAAGTTGTTCAGAGGGAGTTAAGCCTGATCTTTCTGCATTCGTGCTTTCTGAAATTAACACAAGCACTCCCTTCGAGCCAATTTCAGCCATTTTATGAATATCTGCAAACTGATTATTAACAGGTGTTAAATCAAATTTGAAATCACCTGTATGCACAACATTTCCTTCAGGTGTAGATAAAACAATGCCTAAGCAATCAGGTATACTATGGCTGGTTTTAAAGAAACTAGCTGCCATTTGGTCAAATTGTAGTGTAATATCTGCATGAATTTCTATTAAATCGGTTTCTCTTAAAAGCTTATGCTCTTTTAGTTTTAGCTCAATTAGTCCTAATGTGAAGCGAGTAGCGTAAACAGGTACATTGATTTTCTTTAAAAGATATGGAATACCGCCAATATGATCCTCATGCCCATGTGTCACGATTAAGGCTTTAATTTTTTCTTGATTCTCAAGTAAATAACTAATATCAGGAATAATTAAATCAATGCCAAGTAAAGTTTCATCTGGAAATTTTGCACCACAATCAATAATGATGATGCTATCTGAATACTGTACGACGTACATATTTTTACCGATTTCATTAATGCCACCTAGGGCGAATATGGATAATTGCTGCTTTTTTGTGGACACTGCATTCCCTCCTAAATGTCTAACTAATGCCATTATGTAGTATAGCTTGGAATGTTTTATCCTATACGAAAAGATGCTATGGATGAATAATAACTTCAGTACCAATCGGCACAATGCTTGCGAGCTCTTCAACATCTCTATTTTGCATGCGAATACAGCCATGTGATACGGCATGGCCGATGGAGCTAGGATCATTGGTGCCATGAATGCCATAATGCTCCTTTGATAAACTCATCCACATCGTTCCAAATGGACCACCTGGATTTGGCGCTTTATTGATAATAATAAAGCTGCCTATTGGTGTTTCATGTAGCATACGGCCAACGGCAATAGGGTACTGCTTTTGCAGTGTATGATGGTGATATAAACGCAGCCAGCGATTATTAGTAGAAATTTCAATGTGATAAGGAATGCTGGCAGGATTCGGGAAACCAGGTATTACAATTTGCTGACCAATATAAAGAATATCAGGCTGAATTCCCGGATTGGCAGCAATAATGGACTGCAATGGCGTGCGATAATCTCGTGCAATTTGGGACAAAGTTTCTCCAGCCTTAACGGTATGAATCAATGTTTTTCCCTCCTGTAAAAAGATGATTGTTCTACTATATGCGAAAAATGGTTTTAATGGCTTTCGAAATACAGGATTTTTAGCGCTTATGAGGAAAAGACACATGATTTATGGCGTATAACACACATTAAAGGAAAAGGAGGGTGATATAATGGATATAGAAAAAGTGCCTGATGATAAGAAACAATTTATGCATTTAAACAGTAAGGATAAGCCTGATATGGTTGAATCTGATACCATTAGTCTTTTCGATTTACATGAAGATATGCAAACAGTAGATGCCATTCCAATTGAAGAACTCAATAAACGAGTCAAACGAGAAGGCGATGAGTTAATTGAAATGCAGCCAGATGAACTCTAGGAGGAAATGCTATGAATCAGGATAAAGAAGTACGATTGACTGCTGCGGGTACTAATATTGATGAAGTAAAGCGAAAAAATGCAGAGGCCGGCTTATCCTATAATGAAGTAAAAGCACTGCTAGCTCAAAGTGGCGGACATGGAACAGCTATTTATAGTGATACAGATATTGAGGAAGTAAAGCAGGATATACACAAGCATCAGTAATAAACGATTAGGAGGAGTATGCATCTGGAGTGCTCCTCCTTTTTGCTGTTACAATGTTAGAAAATATAGAAAGAGGTGACATAATGTCAGGTGAAGAAAAAGGCTGCCCATTATGTGGAGAGGAAAACCATTGTGGTGTGGCAAAAGGGAAGGAGCATTGCTGGTGTATGACGGTGAACTTTCCACAGCAATTATTAACGAAGGTAGAGGGAGAACGACAGAAATGCATTTGTCAAAAATGTTTGGCTAACTATAAAAAATAATTAGCCAGATCTTTATATAAAAGGTAAACATTGTAAGAAATCGATTACATATAATAAAAATGCTTTAGATTGGTATAATAACCGATCTAAAGCATTTTTGCTTACTCTACTGAAAATGATACAGTATTACTCCAAATTTGTTGACCAGCATTTACGCTGAATCCTAAAACCTTTAAAGAATAACCACCAGTGAAAGCAGATACAGGAATTTTATAATAACGTACAAAACCAACAACAATGTTCCCAGAAGTTATATATGTAGTGTTATAGTTTACGGCTGTTTTGTTATTAAATGACTGAGTACCATTATAGATAATATTAGTATTTGAGTAGCCAGTATATCTTACTCTGATATAAACATCATCATCTGTTGAGAATATTGTATTAGCGCGGTAAATCACTTGATTATGAAAAATTTCCCAATTGATACCATCGCTTGAAATCCCATTAATATCAATTTATATTAAACCTGGTGCAGAAGCAGTTGGAGTGGGTTTAATTGGGTCAGATGTAGCAACAGCACTTCCAATATTAATAAAAGTGATACTTGTTACAAATAGTATTGCAATTAATAATTCATTCGTAATAACTCTTTATTAGGAATATTTTAACTCAAGCGTGTTGATTATCTAAATATTGGCTATTCATTTGCGTGTTGTGAGAAGGAAAACGCTTTGTCTAAAGCATTCTCTCGTTGATTGGCGTGAAAGGTGGCGACTCTAGCGGAAAAAGTGCGAGCTGAAAATCCATTTATTTCGGCATTTGCCGAAATAAATGAGTTGAAGCCACACCCGCAGAAAGCGTCCACCTGTAACAGAAATCAATGAATTCTAAGCGATTCTCTGTAAAATAAAGGTTAATCAACACGCATGATTTTAACTTTATATCAATGAAAGTTAATGGATGTTTTACATTATTCACCTTTTATTATAAAATATTGTTTAATATTTCTAGTTTTGATACCGATTAATTGGAAAGGCGTCCGTATAACTTCTAAAGATTTAAGTGTTTATAGCAGAATGGAGATCAACTATAAGTTTTGATAGAGCGCTTAATATAAGCCGAAAATTATAAATTTGGTAGAATTAAGGAAAGGGTGATTATAATGATTCAATCCATTAATCCAGCACAGCAAACTATACAGGCAGCACCAAAGAAATCAGTAGAAAAAACAGATGAAAATTTTAAAATACAATTAGAGAATGATGAGAGCGAAATTATAGTAGATAAATATGGCGCTCAGTGGAAATTTGGGTTGCGAATAGGAAGGAATGCAGTATTTTCAGAAAACTTCACAAAAGAACAGATTGAACGCTGGCAACAATCTGCGGATAAAGTTGATGCTACACACCGTGCTTTTTTACATTTTATAGCTGATGCAGGAGAGCGAAGTCAAGAGGCTGTTTCATTTTCGATACACTATTTCGACTTTTGCTATTTACTAGAACAAGGGGAAGTCGTAAATGAACAAAATGTAGGATTAACAGAAGCTATTATTAAAGATCGAAATTGGGATTTTTCGGTACTATTAACAGAAAGATATGGCGTTAGGGATGTAGAGGATAATAAGCGTCAGTTGGATATTATGCGTATGGTTATGGATTTAGGGATGGTATCGAAGGATAAAGGCTTCATGTCCCTTGAGGATATGCATAAACTATTTGCAAAAAAGAAAGCGAAGGAACAACAATTGCTTTTAGAGCGAGCATTTGAGCGTAAACATTTTTTAGAGGCCCAATTAAACAAAAAATTATAATAAATAAAAATGCTTTAGATGGATCATTAATTACTCCCATTTAAAGCATTTTTATTATGAATTATTTTATATGGTGAAATGATGATAACTCTGCAATAAGTGTTTTTTATAAAGAAGGTTTCTTCGGTACACAAAACATTGCTATCCGTAGAAAAAATTGGTACAACTGTCTATCGCATAACAACCTAGTAGGCATATATTACTCTGAAAGGAGTGTGTCTAATAATGGCTAAGTCAATTGAGCTGAGTAATGTTACAAAGGCATATTTAGAGGAATACCAGCAAATCCTCAATAAAATGATGCAGGGTATGACCTATGTAACCATTACATGTAGTATTTCAGAAAACTTTATTAAGCAAATTATCCCACATCAAATAGCGGCAATTAAAATGTCAGAAAATGTTTTGCGATATACAACAAATATTTCTGTACAAAATCTTGCATTAGATATTATTAAAACACATCAAGAAATAGTTGATAGTCTAGAGGCACTACAAAATCGATGCTGTATTGTCCAAAATTCAGAGTGTGAGCTCTATGAATATATGTGTGCTTACCAGCAAATTACTGAAGCAATGTTCCAAGCAATGTGTGCGCCACCAGTATCTAATAGCATTAATATTAACTATTTGCGAGAAATGATTGTGCATCATCAAGGGGGTATTCGTCTTGCACAAAATGTACTGAGATTTTGTATTTGCCAAGAGTTAATACCTGTTTTGCAATGTATGATTCAAACGCTATGTGAACAGTTGGCTCTTATGGAAAAGCTACTGGATAGTCTGCAAGATTGCGATTGCTAGCATCGTAAATAATAGTATACTTTCCAACGCTAAAGTCTTATAGGATTTTAGCGTTTTTCTATATAAAGATTTTTTCGAAACTATTTTTGTTTTTCTATTACTGGTAAAATATAAGTGTTTATTGGTTGAAGGCAGTGACGAAAGATAGTTATTTGGATTTACAATATTAGGATTTTTGCATTAAAATTTAAAATGGGAGTGGTGTGATGTTCAAGAGGAAGAAGGTTAATCAAAATTATGATTATTTCTCAGCTACGAGAAATTCAGATATTGAAGCTAATGAGCGTTTTAAAGAAAAATTGGACTTCTTAGCATTATCTCGAATTAGAAGGGAATCGGTTAGATTTTTACACAAAATTTATGAGGATAATCGTCAATACATTCTCGATAACTTTTATGACCGTTTACTGGAAATACCAGAGTTTAATCATGTTATTTATACGCATTCATCCGTAGAACGCTTAAAAGGGTTGTTTGATTCGCATTTTATTAGTCTGTTTAATGATGAATTAGATTTAGATTATGTATTTAAACGACGCAAAATTGCTTATGTGCATGCCCAAATTGGTGTGCTGCCAAACTGGATGATTTCTGCTTATACATTGATTAATCAGTTAATTATTCCGCTTATTGTTAAGGAATTCTCACGCGATCAAGAGAAAATGCTGGATGTTTTGCTGTCCTATGATAGTTTAGTAACGATTGATCAACAGATTATTGTAGAAACCTATATTGAAATTCAAGCAGGCTCTGTTGTGAATGGCTTAGGTGAAATTATTACCTATAATACCCAATTAGATACGATTAAAGAGCTGATTGAATTCCAAGAAATACAGCAGGAGGAAATTGTAGCAGCAGATCAATTGATGCATGAGCTAGATGAAAGTATTGAAAATATTGCCTCCTCTGTTGGGGATATTTCTTCGCAGACAAAAGATGTACTACACAAATTAAATCAAGATTTGGAGTCGCTTCAACAAGTATCAACAATTTTGCAAACAACAGACGAGGGTCATAAATCCATGCAGGAGGATATTCATCGTTTAGTGGAGCGTGTCAATAGCGTAGCACAGCTAATGGAGCTGATTAAGAGAATTGCAGATCAAACGAATTTATTAGCGTTAAATGCATCGATTGAGGCTGCTCGTGCAGGAGAAGCGGGGAAAGGCTTTGCTGTTGTGGCAGAGGAGGTTCGTAAGCTTGCAGATGATACAAGCACATCCGTAAAATCTATTCATACAGATATACAGCAGCTACTTCAAATTACAAATAATATTAGCTCAATGACCAATCAGTTTTCCCAAGATTTACACCAAGGTGTAACAGATACCCTCCACATTTCACAAACGCTTAGCGAATTAAATAAAAGCCTACAACAGCAGGGCGCACACTTTGAAGAAATTGCTACAACAACGAAAGTACAAGCGCAATCTGCTACAATTATTTCCGAACGAAATCGTACTATTACAGAAAGTATGCAAAAAAGTAAAGTAATTGCTTTTGATATGGGATCAGCTATTTATAAATTAAGTAAAATGATTGATGGATATCGTTCTACTACGATTTCGAAAAACTTTATTCTTAGTCAAGAGGATATTATTGCGCTAGCGATTACAGATCATTTATTATGGCGTTGGAAAATTTATAATTTATTGTTAGGTTTTGAAACAATGACTGAGCAGGATGTGGGCACACCACAGGAATCACGACTCGGCGAATGGTATTACGGTACAGGCAAAAAACTACTAGGTCAAGAGCGTGCCTATTTAGAATTAGAACAGCCGTTTATTCGCATTCATGATATCGCTAAAAAAGCTGTACGCGAATATAATTTAGGCAATAGAGCAGAGGCAGAAAAATATCTTGAGGTAATTACAGAACAATCATATATTGTAATTGATAAATTAAAAACGTTAAAAGAGATTTTATTAAACGAGAAAAAACAATATATTCATTAATGACTTGTGGAAGTAAAAAGGCTGTCCCAAAAAATAATTGGACAGCCCTAGCTTCTATCTGTGGTAGTCACAAAGGAGCCGTTTCAACATGATTTTTTGAACGGCTCCTTTTCTGTTTTAAAATATAATAGTAACATTATGTTAGGGCAGAGCACGCATAAATGTAATTGTTCGTGCATGGCTATCGTAAAGACACCATTCATGATGATCGACAACAGAGCCTACGTTTACACCGTATTGCTTATCTTGTAGTGAGATTGGCTCCCCATATCGAATACGAATGGGGAGCTTTTTTTGCTGGTGATAAAGACCTGACTCATGGCTATGCCCAAAGAACAGTAGTGATTTTTGAAATGGTGGGAATGTCGGCTGCCAACTAACACTCCACTTAAACTGATGCCCATGCATCAATATTGCACCTTCAATCTCCATTGTTTCAGGCAATGCTTGAAAGCGGCTAATGCCAGTTACTTGTGTAATACGCTCTTCCTGATTACCTCGTATAGAAGGAAAAGTTAGCAATTGCTCAAATTCGTTTTCTACAATGGCTGCTTTGTGTAAAGGTAAATCAGAGAGCTTTTGTGCCTTTTTCTTGCTAACGGTACATTCATATAAATCACCTAGCCCAATAATTGTTGCTTCTCCAGCTGTTTCTTGAATATGTGCTAGCACAGCTTTTGTATCTTCTATATTAGAATGTAAATCTCCTAAAAGTGCATAAAGCATGTAAATCAGGCCTTTCTTAACATAATCATAAAGGTATCATACACCTAAGAGAAATTATGAGAAAAGGAAAATGTCTAAGAATATTTTAATTGAGTGGGAAAATTGCTAAGAAATTGATTACTTGATAAAATATAATCGTAATTTTCTGAATTTTTAGCAGTTTAAAGATTTACTATTAGCATGCACAAAAATAAATTTTTGGAGGGTTTATAATGACGATGTACATGACAGATATTCTTGAAAACTATGCGATGCAACAACCTGAAGCAATAGCAACATCATACAATGGCAAAAAGCTAAGCTATCAAGATTTTTACGAACGTGTAGAAAGATTTGCAGCGTATTTACAAGAGCAAGACTATAAAAAAGATGATGTAATTGCATTATATACACTCAACTCAGATTTATTTTTAATCGCTTACCTTGGTGTGCAGCTAGCTGGCTTTATTGTCATGCCGATTAATACTAAATTAGCCGCTCCTGAGGTTGAATTTATTATCAATCATTCAGAGGCAAAGGGGCTTATTTATGATGAAAGAATAGAGGAAACATTCAAGGATATTTCTTATGAATTTCAGCATGTAGTTAGTTTGCAGGAAATGACAGCTATTGTTGAGCAAGATCATGGTGTGAGAAAGGCTGTACAATGGGAATCACACGATACAGCAGTAGTGATGTATACGTCTGGGACAACTGGCAAGCCAAAGGGCGTTATGCTGACACATGAAAATATTGCTGCAACAGCACAAATTTGGTCAGCGTCGATGCAAATGTCTAAGAGCGATAAAATGTTTATTTGTACACCTTTATTTCATTGTGCGGGACTTCATGTTTTTGCAATGCCAATGTTTTATCAAGGCGGGACAGTTATTATTGAAGAAGCCTTTTCGCCAGCTAAAACATTAGCACAAATTGCTGCAACAGAGGCAACGATTTTCTTTGGCGTGCCAGCCATGTATACCATTATTTTAAATACACCACAATTCAAGGAACATAGCCTTCAGCATTTGCGTTTATTATGCTATGGAGCAGCTCCAATGCCCTATGAGCTTGTCAAGCAGGTGAAAGAGGCATTTCCAAATGTAAAAGTACAAAATTTATATGGTCAAACAGAAAATTCACCAGCAGCTACCTCTTTACTGGATAGTGATGCATTAACGAAAATTGGTTCAGTCGGCAAGCCATTAGCACAGACAGAGGTGTGTGTAGTTGATAGTGAGGGCAAGCCAGTACCAGCTGGTGAGGTAGGCGAAATTTGTGTCAAAGGACCACAGGTAATGAAGGGCTATTTGCACAATCCAGAGGAAACAGCTAGAACGATTAAAGAGGGTTGGCTTTATTCAGGTGATTTAGGACGCTTTGATACGGAAGGCTACTTATATATTGTGGATCGGAAAAAGGATTTGATTATTCGTGGTGGTGAAAATATTTATCCTATTGAAGTGGAGGAAGTATTATATCAAATCCCTGAGGTTTTAGAGGCAGCAGTCGTTGGCTTACCGCATGAAGTGTATGGTGAAGTGCCAAAAGCATATGTTGTGTTAAAGGAGGGACAATCCACTGATGAAGCGACAATTTTGGCGTATTGTCATACACAGCTTGCAAAATATAAAGTACCATATGAAATTGAATTTATAACAGAGCTGCCACGCAATGCCTCTGGTAAGGTCTTAAAGCATACATTGCGACCACAAGTAAGTAATCGTTAAGATGATAGGAACATCTATAAAATTATCGTATAATAAAAGTCTACGACAAAATGAATAGGGGCGGAATTTGTCTTGTGGACAAGAAGTAAACGCTATATATTGATAGGTATTTTAACGCTAATGCTACTAGCTAGCTGTCAGCCAAATTCGCAGCAGGAAGCAAGTAAAAATCAATTAACGGTTTTAACAGTGGAATTTACTAGCGGAGCACCCATTCCGAATCTTTATCTTACTGTGACAGATGTAAAAACTGGAGAAGTAGTAGAGGAAGCGATTGGTTCAGAAGAGGGAGAAGCGAGATTTTCACAGCTAAAAGAAGGGCGAGAATATGCGATAGCTGCAACGACGCTTGAAAATAGCACAACCAATAACGGCTACACAACGATTGAGCATTTTACGTATGATACAACAAAGCCCTACTATAGATTACAAACACATTTTTCAAGAGATGAGCAAGAGTTGGGTGTGCCTGTTGTTATGCAAAATCCTGAGCTTCCACATGGCTGTGAAATTACATCGCTCACAGCCGTATTAAATTATTATGGCTTACATGTATCAAAGCTAGAAATGGCTGATAATTATTTACCAAAGCAGAAAATACAATCTGAAGGCAATCAGCGCTTTGGGCCAAATCCGCATCATGCTTTTGCGGGTAATCCGCGTGACAAAGCTAACGGAATGTATGTTTTTGCTGCGCCTATTGTCAAGGCAGCAGAGGCTGTTATTGCGGATAAGCAAGCAGATTTACGTGTAACAAATAAAAGTAATTCCTCACAGGAGGAGCTTTTACAGCTTGTGCGAGAGGGAGTACCTGTTGTAACATGGGTAACGCTTGATTTATCAGAACCAAAAACAAATGCATCGAGAGGCTGGATATATGAGGGAGAAACAACATCACATGCTGCTTATATGAACCTACATGCTGTTGTGTTAACAGGGCATTTAGGAGATAAAGTAGTTGTCATGAACCCGTTAAAAGGCTATGTCACATATGATGTAGACCAATTTTTTAAAAGCTATAAGGAACTAGGCTCACAAGCAGTAGCTGTTCATAAATAAAATGACTGCTTCATCTTCCACCTCGCCTTGTGCGCCTGTTATTGCAGTACAGCTTCCTGTCCGCGATGCGGGATAAACTTATTTGAAGTATGTTACACTAAGAAAAAAAGCAAAGGTGAGTTGAGTAGCATGGCCATTGAGCACACTTTTTTACCAGTTCTACTAGGGAATGAAATGAATGCATATGGCATGGCTCGAGCGTTTTACGAAGCCTATGGAGTAAAGCCACTTGTACTAAATCATACAAATATGGAAAAGATTCAACAAAGTGATTTAATGATCTTCCATGAAGTACCAAGGCTTCATGTAGAGGAGCGCTTTGTAACAGCATTAAAGGCAATTGCGCAGGAGTTTGCAGAGAAAAAACTATTGCTATTAGCCTGTGATGAGTTTTATGTAAAAAAAATTGTCGCACATAAAGAGGAGCTAACAGAGGATTTTATTGTTCCTTATGTGGATGCAGCGCTGGCTAATCAGCTATTAACACGCGAAAGCATGTACAGGCTATGTGAGCAGTTTGGTTTTCATTATCCTACTATGCATGTATGTACTGTAAATGATTATGAAGAATATGAGATGCCATTTGATTATCCAGTTGTGATAAAGCCGATGAATATGACAAAGTATACCACATGTATTTTTCCTGGTAAGAAAAATGTCTATATTGCATATGATAAAGAGGAAAAAGATCATATATTCCATACTATTTATAAGGAATCGGCGTATCGTGATGACTTAATGATTCAGCAATACGTCCCTGGTGAGGATGCGAATATGCGGGTTATTAATGCCTATGTTGGGCAGGATAGTAAGACAAAGCTACTAGCTATTGGCAATCCTATTTTAGAGGAGCATTCTCCAGAGGGCATTGGTCGTTATGTGGCTATTATCACAACCTATCATCAGGAGCTAATGGATACGGTTAAGTCATTTTTAGAGGCGATACAATTCCAAGGCTTTGCTACATTTGATATGAAATATGATGATCGTGATGGTCAATATAAATTATTAAGTATTGAATTACATAATGAGCTTTCTAACTATTATGTGACAGCGAGTGGCTATAATTTAATGCAATATGTGGCGGATGACTTTATTCGTGGCAGCAAGCAGTCATTAACATATGTACAAAATAAGCATCTTTGGACAATTGTACCAAATGGTGTTTTGTTTAAATATGTACAAAATGAACAGCTTGTTATTGAAGCCAAAAGTCTAATTCGCCAAGGGATGGCTACAGATTCTATTTTTAATTATAAGGATATGAATGCTAAGCGTTGGCTAAATATAACGCTAGATAATTTAAGTTTTTATCGCAAATATAAGAAATATTTTAATAACAAAGGTCTGTCTAACTAATGAAAAAACAAACTTTAGGTATAATTGGTGGCGTTGGTCCACTTGCAACAATGTTTATCGGTGAAACGATTGTAAGACGTACAAAGGCACAAAAGGATCAGGAGCATTTACATACCATTATCGATAATGATACAAATATCCCTGATCGTACAGCTTTTATTTTAGACTCTACAAAGGATAATCCAGTTCCAGTAATTATTGAGGATGCTAAAAAATTGGCATCAGTTGGAGCAGATATGATTGCTATTCCATGTAATACCGCCCATACTTTCTATCAAGAAATTGAGGAAGGCTCACCCATTCCAGTATTGCATATGATTCGTGAAACAGCGAAACGTGCAGCTGACTTAGGAGCAAAGCGTGTTGGCATTTTAGCCACTACAGGCACATTAACTTCACGTATGTATCAAGAAGCTTTAGAGGTATATGGCATTACACCAGTTGTTCCAGATAATGAGATGAAAACATATGTCATGTCCATTATTTATGATTATGTGAAGGCTGGCAAGGATGTGACATTAGAGGATTGGCAGCCAATAGAGGAAGCAATGCTAGCATTACAGTGTGATCGTATTGTTTTAGGCTGTACAGAGCTTTCGATTGTGAACAGAGATTTAAAGCTCAGCAATATTTATATTGATTCTTTAATTGTTTTAGCGGAATGTGCGATTTTAGCTTGTGGTTATGAGCTTGTTGAATCGTAATTGAATGAATAAAAATCTGCTTGCTTGTCACGGGTAAGCTATAAGTCTTTAAAGAATTATGGATAGACTTACTTTTCCGTGTTAAAGTTAGGCAGATTTTTTCAATGGTTTCTTGAAACGAGAGGACACTTGTTTGCGTATAGATAAAGTAGGAATGTGCTTAGTGTGTTAAACTAATGTCAAGCAGATAGAAGGTGGGAACTAACATGTCAGTGATTAATTTATTAAAAGAAGAATTACAAGCAAAATGGAAGTTTGAAACAACGATGAAAATCCAAGAGGAAATGATACCCGCAATGCTTGAAGGGAAGGATATTGTAGCCGAGTCGCCAACAGGGTCAGGGAAAACATTGGCATATGTTTTGCCATTATTGAATAAGGTAAATGGCGCAAAAAAGCAAACACAAGGGCTCATTGTTGCTCCTTCACAGGAATTAGCCATGCAAATTGTGGAAGTTATCCGTGAGTGGACAGCAGGCACAGATATTACAGTTCAACAGCTTATTGGTGGTGCAAATGCTGCACGTCAAATTGAAAAGCTAAAGAAAAAGCCAACAATTGTTGTTGGGACACCTGGTCGTTTAAATGAATTAGCACGCGCAGGCAAATTAAAGCTGAAAGAAGTTGAAACGGTTATTTTAGATGAATGTGATCAATTACTAAGCCGTGAATATCGTGTTGTCATTAAATCCTTTATTGAAGGCTCTGCCTATGGGCGACAAGTCGTTGTTGTGTCAGCGACAATTACAGAGGAAATTGAATTAGTGGCAAGTCGTATGATGTTTGAGCCTGTTCGTTTTAAAATTAAGCCAGAGGACATGCTAAAGGTCGGCAAAGTTATTCACTCCTTTGTAAAGGTAGAGGAGCGCGATAAAACAGACTTCCTGCGTCGATTATCCCATACAGAAGGGCTAAGAGCATTAGCCTTTGTTAATAATATCGACCAATTATTAATGAAGGAAACAAAGCTACAATATCGCTCAGCACCAATTGTAACGCTGCATTCTGATATGAAAAAAGAAGAGCGTAAAAAAGCTTTAGATGCATTCCGTAAAGGGGATGCACGAATTTTAATTGCCACGGATATTGCTGCTCGTGGTTTAGATATTGCAGGTTTAACACATGTTATTCATGTTGATGTCCCACGAACAATGGAGCAATATTTACATCGCTCAGGTCGTACAGGCCGTGCTGGGGCAGATGGTGAAGTATTAACGTTATTATCATATCGTGATGAAAAAACGTATAAAAAATGGACAAGGGAAATCCCAGGCAAGTCAATGCAAAAAGTATGGCATGACGGCAAGCTAGTAGAGGGGAACTCAAAAACAATTGGACAGAAGCGAGGGAAATAGTATGACATTTGCAGAAAAATTACAAGCCTATGCAGAGCTTGCAGTAAAAGTTGGCGTTAATATTCAACCAGGTCAATATTTATTAGTAAATACATCAGTGGATGCACTAGATTTTGCTCGATTAGTCGTGAAAGAAGCATATAAGGCAGGTGCAGGGCGTGTCCATGTTAATTTTTCCGATGACGAAATAGATCGTGCTTATTTTGAACATGCTTCTGATGAGGAGTTTAATCGTTTCCCTGAATGGGTTGTGAAAATGCGTGACGAGCTGATTGAGCGAAAAGGGGCTCTATTATGGATTGATGCTGCAGACCCTGATAAATTAACGGGAATTCCTGCTGATCGATTAGCGACACATCAAAAAGTATCAGGAGCGGCATTGAAAAACTATCGCAATGCGGTGATGAAGGATTTAATAGCTTGGTCAATTGTGGCAGTACCTTCACCAAAGTGGGCAGCAAAGGTATTTCCAAATTTAACAGCAGAAGAGCAAGTACCTGCATTATGGGAAGCTATTTTTAAAACGGTGCATATTGGAGAGGGTAATGCCGTGGATAACTGGCGTGAGCATGTAGCTACTTTAGAAGCACGTGCCAAGTTGTTAAATAGTAAAAAATACGCAAAGCTACACTATACAGCACCAGGCACAGATTTAACAATTGCTCTAGCACCGCAGCATAAATGGCTTACTGGCGGTAGCAAAACGCCTGAGGGTAATGTTTTTATTGCTAATATGCCAACAGAAGAAGTGTATACACTGCCAATGAAGCAAGGTGTAAATGGCTATGTTACGAATACAAAGCCACTTGTCTATCAAGGAAATATTATTGATGGCTTTAAGCTAACATTTGAAGAAGGGAAAATTATTAAAGCTGAAGCACAGGTAGGGCATGATTTATTGCAAGAGCTTATCCAAGTAGATGAAGGCTCAGGCTATCTAGGCGAAGTTGCACTTGTTCCGCATGAATCACCAATTTCAGCATCGGAAATTTTATATTTTAATACATTATTCGATGAAAATGCGTCAAACCATTTAGCAATTGGTGAGGCATACCCAACTTGTTTAGAGGGTGGCAGGGACTTAGAAAATGGTCAATTGGAAGCATTAGGTGCAAATATTTCTGTTACACATGAAGACTTTATGATTGGTAGCGGTGATATGGATATTGATGGTATTTTACCAGATGGTACTGTTGAGCCGATTTTCCGTAAAGGTAGCTGGGCTTTTTAGTAGGAAGAACTGGAGGGGAAGCAGATGAAGCGACTATGGAGCTTAATAGGAGTTATGTTATTGTCCATCATGTATTGGGCTCCATCTGTTTCTGCCCAAGCAGAAAGCTATGTAGCGCTTGGTGATTCCTTAGCCGCTGGGCAAACGCCTTATCAGCAAATTGACACGGGCTATAGTGATTTGATTGCGATGAAATTAAGGCTGACAGGACAATTAACATCCTATACAAAGAAGCTTGCTTTTCCGGGCTTTACAACGGCGGATGTGTTGGAGCGTATTCAAACGGAAGAGGCACAGGAGCTATTAGCAGATGCCACATTGATTACAGTGTCAGCAGGTGCGAATGATTTATTACGTTTAGTACAAGTGAATCCAAATGCTGGGACATTAGCCTATTCTCAGCTTCAAACAGATTATGCTTTAAATATGGCAAGAAAAAATTGGGTAGCCATTTTAGAGGAGCTAGCAGTGCGTGCGCCAAAAGCAAAGGTTTATGTGATGGGCTATTATTTTGCCTATCCAGCCGTTCATGCTACACAAAAAGAGGGCACAAATGCACAGTTGGTAAAGTTAAATGCGATTTTGCAGCAACAGGCAGAGCAGGCTGTAGCGATTTATGTAGATGTTTATGATGCCTTTGGATTAAATGCTACAAACTATTTACCAAATAATGCGGATGTGCATCCTAATATGGAAGGCTATCGACAAATGGCTAATGCTTTTTTACAAGCATATAGTGGTGGTCATGCCTTCAATATCGCTCCATCTGAATTACCGAAACCGAATCCTTTATCCTTTGAGGAAATTTTAAGGCAACAAGCATCGGTAAAATCAGAGGAAGCAACAGCACCACAGCAGCATGCTCGTATCGCATATAGTATGCAGGGCTTCCCGGGCTACACAGCTTTTATAGAACATATATAAATTAGCATCTTACTTTTAGGATGCTTTTTTTATATGACGGATAGAATGGGCAAAGTGGTGGATAGAGCTTCAAAGGTGACGGATAGCGCACACAAAGCGGTGGATAGCTCCCAAAAATTATAATAATAGGAGAACAGGAGGTTGCAAGCAATGAAAATCTTTCATACAGCTGATTGGCATTTAGGAAAGCTTGTTCAAGGTGTCTATATGACAGAGGATCAACAGTATATTTTACAGCAATTTATACAAGCAATAGATGAGGAGCAGCCAGATGTGATTATCATAGCAGGTGATTTATATGACCGTTCCATGCCTCCAATTGAAGCGGTAAACTTGCTAAATGATGTGTTAGCAGAAATTGTTTTAGAGAAAAAAATTCCTGTGCTCGCTGTTGCAGGGAATCATGATAGTGCAGGGCGCTTAAATTTTGGTAGTCGCTTAATGCAAGATAGTGGTCTATATATCAAGGGGCAATTTACAAAGGAGCATGCACCTATTATTATCCATGATGACTATGGAGAAGTGCATTTTCACCTTGTACCATATGCAGAGCCAGCAGCAATTCGTAGTATTTTAGGAGATGACACAATTCGCTCCCATCAAGACGCGATGCAAAAAATCATTGAGCATATAACGCAGGAAATGGATACAAGTAAACGTCATGTTTTTATTGGGCATGCCTTTGTCACAAAATATGGTGCAGAGGAAGCGAATACAAGTGATTCGGAGCGACCATTGTCCATTGGAGGCTCAGATTGCGTAGATGCAGCTTTATTTAAGCCATTTCATTATACAGCTCTCGGTCATTTACATAAGGCGCACTTTGTATTAAATGAAACAATTCGCTATGCGGGCTCACTATTAAAATATTCATTATCAGAGCATTTGCATGAAAAGGGCTTTTTAGTTATTGATTTAGACGGGCAAGGAAATTGCACAGTAATGAAAAGAAAGCTTGTGCCACGAAGAGATTTACGTGTAGTGGAGGGACAATTAGAGGATTTGCTAAAGCTACCGCCAAGTGAGGACTATATATTTGTAAGATTGACAGATACAGCACCCGTAACATCTCCAATGGAGCGTATTCGTACAGTTTTTCCTTATGCAATGCATATTGAACGTAAAATAACACGTCAAGAAATAACGCATGCAATACAGGCTATCGAAAGTGAACAGCAGCAGGATATTGATTTATTCCGGTCATTTTTTACAGATGTTATAGGTATACAGCCTGATGAAGATACGGAACGTTTATTTAATGAGATGCTACAGGAATTACTAGATGAGGAGCGAGAAACAGTAGAATGAAGCCATTAAAGTTAACGATTACTGCATTCGGTCCATATAAAAACACAGAGGTTATTGATTTTCAACAGCTAGGCGAGCATCGCTTATTTGCGATTTCTGGTAAAACAGGTGCTGGGAAAACCACTATTTTTGATGCGATTTGCTACGCGCTTTATGGGGCTGGCAGTGGGGAAGACCGCCAAGATACCACTTTGCTACGAAGCGGCTTTGCGAATGATGAAATTTATACAGCCGTAGAACTGGTATTTGAAATGCATGGCAAGACCTATCAAATATTACGCCAGCCAGGGCATATTAAGCAAAAAAATAAAACAGTGACAGGGAAGAAAATAGAGCTAGCAGAAATAAAAGATGGCAAGCTCGATTATAGTATTGTTGAGAAGCAGCAAACGCTTGAGGTAGATAAAAAGCTACAAGAAATTATTGGTTTAACAAAAGATCAATTTAGCCAAATTGTCATGCTGCCACAAGGAGAATTTCGCAAGCTACTTACCTCTGATTCTAGCAATAAAGAAGTTATTTTACGAAAAATCTTTAAAACAGACCGCTTTGGTGTTATCACGAAAAAGCTTGATGCTAAGCGGAAAGAGGCAGAAGGTAATCTTGAGCGTGCCAAGCAATTAAAAAAGCATTTACTTGGTCAAATTGCAGGAGCACTGCCACAGCGTACATCTACTTTATTTACACAGCTAGCAAACAATACGGAAAATATGCATCAGCTTAAGCAGGCACTTGAGGAGGAGCATATTTACTATACACAATGTATAGCAACAGAACAGCAGCACTATCAGAAAGCGTATAAACAACATCAGCAGGAGCAGGAATCCTATCGTTTAGCAAAAACACTTAATGAGCAGTTTGCTGAACAGGAGAATCGTCAGCAACGTTTAGAAATATTGTTACAGGAGCAGGAGAATTATCGTGCAAAGGAGCAGGAGATTGCTTTAGCAGAACAAGCAGAGCGACTCGTGCTGCTTGAACAACAATGTCTGGATTTGCGTGCTGAATATGATGTCAAGGTACAAGCACATCAGCAAGCACAAACTAAGCAACAGCAGGCTATTGAGCAATTGCAGCAGGCACAGCAAACGTATGAATTAGAACAAGCGAAGGAGGCTGAGCGTCAGCAAGTTGCTCAGCAGGAATTACAGCTACAGGCATTGCTGCCGAAATTCGAGGCTTACGAGAACAATGTACAGCAGCTACAAATAATAGAGCAATATGTTGAAACAGCCAAGCAAGCAGTAGCAGATAATCTTACACTAGTAGAACAGGAGCAATTACAATTACAGCAGCTTTCACAAACAATTGAACGGCTTGAACAGCAGGTTGAACCATATGAAGGGTATTTAGAGGAGTTACCAAGGCTACGTGAGCAGGTATCTTTATTAAAACAGGTTGAAAAATATACAAAGGCAGTCGAGCTAGCGCAGCAGGATGTTGATACTTTAAATGCTGCTTATCAAGCAAGTAAACAAACGTTGCAGCGGATGGAGCAACAATGGCTAACCAATCAGGCTAGTATACTGGCCAAGCAATTAAAGGATGGGGAGCCTTGCCCTGTTTGCGGTAGTACAACGCATCCTAAAACAGACCACCAGCAATTGGCAACGGTTGACCTAGCACAGGTGGAAGCATTAAGAGTAAAAGCTTCTTCAGCTGAGCGTATATATGTAGAGAAAAAAGCGCTGGTTACCTCTACACAGCAGCTACTTCAAGAGGCGCACCAGCAATTGACAGCGCATGCTATTAAGCAAGAAGAGCAAGCAGCTATAGAGGCGTCCTTACAGCAAGCTGAGCAGGAGATTACAAGGTTAAAAATTGTTAATCACCAGCTAGTAGATATGCGATTAGAGCTGAAAAATCAACGTCCTAAAATTGAACAGCTACAGCATAAGCAAGTAGAATTAGAGCAATATTTAACAGAGCAGATGCAAAAATGGACAAAGCTACAGGCAGTTGTAGAGGAGCAACGCAAGCAAATCCCAGCAGATTTACCAACATTACAGCGATTGAAGCAAGCGCTGACGGATATTAGCCAGGAAAAAATTCAACTTCAACAACAATGGCAGGAGAGTCAGCAATATTTACAGACAGCACAGCAAGCAAGAAGTAACGCAAATATGGCTGTAGAAATGGCATGGCAAGCTATTGAGGAAGTAAAGCAAAAAATAACGACGAAGCAGGAGCAATTGGCAGTTAGCATAAAGGATGCGGGCTTTGTAGATGATAAGGATTACCAAGCTGCTAAAAGAAGCAGTATGGAGCTAGAGGCACTTCGCAAGGCATGTAGTGATTATACGTTACAAGTTCATACCTTAAAAATTCAGATTGCGGAAGGTGCTAAACATCTTCAAGGAAAAGAGCAGCAGGATTTAGCAGCTATGGAAGCAAAGATAGAAAATCTGCGTATTATTTATGAGGAAGCCTTTAAACGCTTACAGCAGTTAAATGATGTTGCACAAGCATGCCAAGCCTTTATAGAGAAAGTAGAGGAAACAGCAAAGGAGCTTCGTTCACTGGAACAAGAGGCAGGTCGAATAAAGGAGCTTTATGGGCTATTAAATGGACAAAACTCGAAAAAGCTATCCTTTGAGCGTTATATTCAAATTAATTATTTAGATAAAATTACAGAAGCTGCAAATATGCGCCTTTATCATTTATCGAATGGTCAATTTGAGCTAAGGCGCTCAGATAGACTTGAAAAGCATGCGAAGCAAAGCGGTCTTGGTCTAGATGTTTATGATGCTTATACAGACCAGCTTCGAGATGTTAAAACATTATCAGGTGGGGAGAAGTTTAATGCCTCCTTAAGCCTTGCTTTAGGGATGGCTGATGTGATTCAAAGCTTCCAAGGCAATGTTCATATTGAAACGATGTTTATTGATGAGGGCTTTGGCTCACTTGATGAGGAGTCATTAAATAAAGCGATTGATACATTAATTGATTTACAGAATTCAGGGCGGATGATCGGTGTTATTTCGCATGTTCCCGAATTAAAAACGGCAATGCCAGCCGTATTACATGTGGAAAAAACATTGAATGGCTATAGTCAAACATATTTTGAAGTGAAGTAAGATGAAAAGGAGTGGCTCAAATAATATTGAGCCGCTCCTTTATTTCGTACGTGGAGGCGCTTTAGGAGTTGTTCCTTTCTTTGAGGCCATGACCTTTTTTACAATAGGTATGATAATAGGCGCTAACTTTACAGCAGTTTTCACAACGTTCGATACTTTCATTTAAAAAACAGCTCCTTTTACATTTACTACTACCTGTTTGTGTTACGTTTAAAACATTAACGAGCAACACGAATTGCCTGAATAATATTCCAAACTACAATGCCAAGTGATACGATGGCATAAAGAGCGAACGATACAATCCAGACGATAAGAAATGTATTGCCAGATGTTGAGTCCAAACTAAATGTAGAAAAAATAAAGACAATCATAAATAAAATGCCAAAAACAAAAGGAATTAAATGTGAAACAAGGGCACGAATAGAATGTCTTTTGACATCGCTATCTTTTACAACAAAATAAACAATTAATGGCACGATAAAAGGGGCAAAGAAAATACTGAGATAGCTAAAGGCAGATAAAATTTTAGGGTTCTCCATAGTTGTACCTCCTTTTTTTAATATTTACGCATCAAAAACAGCAAAGTTTCAAAAAAATTATAAGTGAAAGAGGTTGTTATCCTAGCTGTATTTGCTTACAATGGAGATGTTCAAAAAATTTCAGATGTAATGACCACAAGGGGAGCTGATGATGTCAGCTGAGAATGGGCACGTAATGCCTTGACTCTTTGAACCTGTAAGTTAACGCTTGCGTAGGGATGTGGATAGAAACCAACACTCGTACGATGTGAGGCTCTGTCCTGACATCGTTTTTTCATTTTTTTAAATGAAAAAATGTCAGTAGCAGATACACGCGTGCATTTCTATTCCTGCTCTTGTATCCTACATCGGAACAAAGGAGAGAATATCTATGGACAAAAAAAGATTACTAATGCTTACGGAGATTGCAATATTTGCTGCGATTGGTCTTGTACTCGATCAAATCTCCTTTAAAGTATGGGCACAAGGCGGCTCTGTTAGTCTTGTGATGGTTCCCATTGTACTAATGGCATTTCGTTGGGGATTAACCGCTGGGCTTACAACTGGTTTACTTGTAGGTGTTATCCAAACAATGTTTGGTGCTTATATTGTACATTGGCTTCAGGGACTATTGGATTATGGTGTTGCCTTTACAGTTGTTGGACTAGCAGCAATTGTACGTCAGCCATTATTAGAGGCTGCTAAACATAATGATAAGGCAAAAATGGTACGTTATATTATAATAGGCACTGTGTTTGCTGGCTTTTTACGCTATGTAGCACATACTTGTGCAGGTGCAGTATTTTTTGCAGAATATGCGGGCGATCAAAATGCATGGCTTTATGCCATTATTTATAATGGTACGTACATGCTGCCTGCAACCATTTTAACAGCAATTGTCAGTGTATTAGTATTTACAGCAAGACCACAATTGATACAATATTAATTTCTCAAAAAAAGTTATTTTATACAAAGGTCGTTACTATACGATCAGTGTGTTAAAGGTTGACACATGTTACATGTGGTGAAGTCCTATATGCTAATACAACTAATAAAAATTTTGGTGATAATATATCGTATAAGTTAGCATATGTTAAAGGTGATAATTTCTCCTTAGGAGGTGACAGTGGTGGTGCTGTTTATGTATTAGATGGTCTTAATACTAATGTTAATTTTGCTGGTGTTGTTACAGGTAACCGTATTATTGGTAATGCCATTATTGGAGGATGGGTTACTAAATATCAGGATGTACAACCATATTACGGAATATCTTTGCATAAATCGAGTAGTAATGTTAAAGTTAATTGAAATTCAAGAGTAGTATACAGATTAGGAGTGATTTTATGAGAGCATATAGCTACCTTTTTTGATACTTGCACTATTAATGGGTTGTAGCGCAAAAGAGCCGCCTCAGGAACAAATAGCCTTTACAACATTACTCTCAGTGAATACAGGACCTAAGGATCATCAGAATAACTGGTTAAGCTATAAGGCTTCTACAATGGAGGAAATGCAAAATCTATGGGCATATTTCCAGGTACAGGATGATCTACCAACCGTTGATTTTGCCATCAATGATGTTTATTTTTTTAAATATGTTGAGGCAGGCTGCCAATTAGATATTACAACGATTACGCAATCTAATAAAGTTATGCAAATAAATCTGGACTATAAACAGGAAAAGAATGAACCTTTGGATTGCTTTGCCGTGGAGAAAGTCCGTACCTCTGTTATATTGTTAGAAAAGACAGCAACTACGAAAGTTACATTTAACAATCAGGCATATACTAGTACAGTAGCTATTAAGACATGGTAAATAAAATTAAACTAAAGCATGTAGCCAACAATAGGCATACATGCTTTTTTTGAATAAAATAAATTGCATTTTGACTAATAAATAAATCATTTTGTAAAATATAATTGTCAAAATGATGAACAATAGCTAGGTGGTGGACGAATGAGAACTCGATTAAAGGAGCTTCGGGCACGTGATGGCTTGAATCAAACAGAGTTAGCAAAATTGGCACAGGTTTCGCGCCAAACAATTAGTTTAATTGAGAGAGAAGAACTTATTCCATCATTATTAATCGCTATACGTATTGCAAAAATATTTAAGGAGCCTATTGAAAATATTTTCTTTTTTGAGGAGGGTGAACTATGAAAAAACATATAGGCGGAATGTTGATTAGTGTATTAGTCGGCTTTACAGTAGTGTATTTATTGCTTGGACGACTAGCGTTTGATATAAATATTCCATCAATGAAACTTGAGTTAACAGTCATTTTTACGGTTATTTCCATTTTATTGATGATTATAAGCTTGATTGGATATAACAGGATAAAAGTATATTATAGGAAAATATGGTTGGTGATGAATAGGATGAGTTCGAGCTGTTGCAATATAGACGTTTAGGGGACATCATGCTTGCGTCAAATATAGCTATTTATTTTTCTATTTTGATGTTAGCAATTGCTAGTTTAACAGATGTACCAACGATTTTTATTTTTATTGGCATAGGATGTGTATTACTTAGTTTTATACTGGATATGATTTTTTTAGAGCTAGCGAAAGTGGTTTAGCCAGAGCGTAATTGGTCGTCTCTCAATGATAAAGACTATGCTAAAAGTATAATGACAATTAGTGATGAAGGTGGACATCATATTATACTTAACGGCTTGTACGGCTCTTTTCGTAGCTTAAATGTGCTATTGCTACTAGCTATACTTTTCCTAATTGCATATTCTGTGATTTCAGGTGTATCTCAGCTAATGGCTATTTTCCTGATTGTCTTTATATTAGTTATTACGAATACACAATATATGCTAACGATTCGTAATAAATAGACCTACTGAAAGTGATGTATATGCCCTTATTTGCACATTGTGCCAAGCATACAATATTTCAAGCGTTTTGAGTTCTATGCTTGGGAAGTTATGTTATAGTTAAGGGTAGACATTTAACAGGAAAGGATCGTTAAAGATGATTGTAAAAACACAAGAGGAGCTTGAAGCTTTTAAAAAAATTGGCCGTATCTGTGCTGAGATTCGCGAGGCGATGAAGGCAGCTACAAAACCAGGTGTCACAACGCTTGAGCTAGATGAAATGGCAGGTCGTATGTTTGCAGAGGCTGGCGCTATTTCTGGGCCAAAGGGAGAATATGATTTCCCAGGCTATACTTGTATTAGCGTTAATGAGGAAGTGGCACACGGTATTCCAGGGAAACGTGTTATTAAAGAAGGGGATATTGTGAATATTGATGTATCTGGCTCTTTAAACGGTTACTTTGCGGATACTGGTATTTCATTTGTAGTAGGTGAAGGCTACGAGGATAAAGAAAAGCTATGTCGCGTTGCCAAAAGTGCTTTTGATCGAGCAATGACAAAGGTAAAAGCTGGCTCCAAATTAAATCAAATTGGGAAAGCAGTTGAGCGTGAGGCAAATGCTAATGGCTTAACGGTTATTATGAATTTAACAGGTCATGGCTTAGGGCAATCTTTACATGATGAGCCAAATCATATTTTAAACTATTATGATGCATGGGATTCTACCATTATGAAGGAAGGCATGGTGCTTGCGGTGGAGCCGTTTATTTCCGCAAAGGCAGAGCATGTTGTAGAAGCTGGCGATGGCTGGACATTTGTAACACCTGATAAATCACTTGTTGCTCAAATTGAACATTCCATCATTGTAACAAAAGACAAACCAATTATTTTAACTTCATTAGATGAGGAATAATAGAAATACAAAAAATCCTGCTAACCAATTATTTTTGGTGGGCAGGATTTTTTTTCATAAATAAAATACCGACAAAGAGGACGCCACATAAAAATAGCGCAGCTGTTGTGACAAGTAACTCATCAAAACCATTATGTAAGGCGATTCCTATATAAGCCCAAATAAAAACACTTGGATATACTCTATCAAAGTGATGGAAGCGGATATGTAGTGCAATAGCTCCTCCCAATGTCAATAATATTACTGCCCAAAGAGGGATGCTAAGACCAAAGCCGTTCCAGCCATAAGCTGTTAATGTAAAACTAATATTTGTGATAAGTGTAAATGTTGCCCATGCGAAATAAAAGGCAAAAGGCAGTCGACCAGATGGCGATTGATCGTACAGAGGATACGTACTGTAAAGCATAAATAAATACAACACTAATAATAATGTAATACCAAGAGAAACAATAAATAGCTCATGATGCCATACATATATCGTTAATGCTTGCAATATATTTATGCAGCTAAAGAGCGCAGTTTGCTTCATAGATGTCTTTTTAATGTTCATAGCTAACCAATAACCAAGGAATACGTAAATAACGATCCATATTACATAACTTATATTAATAGGTGCAAATACAACAGAAAAGCGATTAGCAATTTCGAGTGAAGATTGACCGTTTATATGCATAAAAAAGGATGAAAAGGTTAGGATAAGTGACACAATATAGGACATTGTCATCAATATAAACTGAGGCATGCTTTCCTCTCCCTTCGTGTTAGATTGTATAGGGAAAAGACAAATATGTATAGCTACTGTCACTTTTTCTATTATAGCGGAAATTTCCAACGATGTATTGTGTTGTTTTCTTTATATTTCACATGTTGATAGGCATCCATATATTTCTTTAGTACAATAAAATTATCCAAATAAAAGGAGTGGAAGCTGACATGGCAAAAAACTTGAAAAATCTTGATTTATCAATTGAGCTAGACAAAAAGATGTATAAAAAGAAATTAAAGGTTTTACAATATGAAATGCTGAATGCACAACAATTTTTATTAAAAAATAAAATTGGTTTAATTCTAGTATTTGAAGGCTTAGATGCAGCCGGCAAAGGAGGCGCTATTAAACGCTTAGTTGAACGCATTGACCCGCGAGGCTATGTTGTACATCCTATTGCCGCTCCACAGCCCCATGAACTGCGCTACAATTATTTACAACGTTTTTGGCGAAAATTACCGCAGCATGGACAAGTAGCAATTTTTGACCGTTCTTGGTATGGACGTGTGCTAGTAGAGCGTATTGAAGGGTTTGCCACAAAGGATGAATGGTCTCGTGCATATGAAGAAATTAATAATTTTGAGAAAATTTTAACTGCAGGGGATTACATAATTATTAAGTTTTGGCTACATGTTTCAGATGAAGAGCAATTAAAGCGTTTTACAGAGCGTGAACAGAATCCTTATAAAGCTTGGAAGCTAACAGATGAGGATTGGCGAAATCGTGATAAAACACCGCAGTATATTGAAGCAGCAAATGATATGTTCGAAAAAACAGATAAGGAAAATGCACCTTGGATTTTAGTAGCTGGGGACGATAAAAAATATGCACGTGTACATGTACTACAAGAAACAATTGCCCATATTGAGCGAGAGGCACAAAAGCGTGGTCTGCATTTAACAAATGTCTTACAGAACGAACAAGCCGAATCATCCACTCAAGAAACAGTGGATGAAAAAAAAGAAAAACAACAAGCAAAATAATACAATAATGATGCTGTGGCAATAAGACATAGGTTGTTTTAGTTGTAGCAGCATCTTTTTTTACATACAATAAAATAACTAATACTGGCTGGCAATAGATAGGCATAGTAACTGCCAGTAAAAGCGTAAGCTATATAGATATTGATTGGAAGGCTAGTGTGGAGAAATGGTGCTTAAAATTTGGAACTTATTAAGAAAAAAGGGTGGGAATGTGGTCACAATTCAGGGGGAAAAATGCTACATCCGCACATTCCAAGAAAAAGATGCACAAAGTTTAGCGGGGCTTGTCAGTCGCAATAAATATTTTTGGTCGATATATGAGCCGCTACAAAGACCTGAATACTATACAATTGAGGCGCAGTATAAAAAAATACAAGAAAGCTTATATTTAATGGAATCAAAGCGGGAGTTTACCTTTGGTATCTTTGAGCATGGCACAAATAATTTAATAGGACATATTGCACTTTATGCTGTGAAGCGTTTACCATATTCAAGTGCATTTATTGGATATGCTATGGATGAATTATATATAGGAAAAGGCATCGTAACAGAGGCGGTGAATATGGTCGTTCGATTTGCATTTGATCAAATCGGTCTACATCGGGTAGAAGCTTATGTATCAACACAAAATATGGCTTCTATGCGTGTCTTAGAAAAGGCAGGATTTCAACAAGAAGGTCTTTTAAGAAAGCTTTTGTATATTAATGGTCAATGGGTAGACCATTATATGTATGCACGTTTAGAGGATGCATAGCAGGTTAAGTGCCTATCCTTCAGGGCGAAGGATAGGCACTATTTTATTCATTATTTTAATTCTTTTGTACCATCTTCAATTACATCAAGTCGACCTGTATTAGGGTCAATGATTAAGCCATGAACAGGTACATTTTTTACCATTAATGGGTGATTACGAATTGTATCAACGCTTTTCTTAACACTTGTCGCCACATCACCAAAGCCACGTAAAAAGTCTTTTAAGTCGAAACCGGAATATTCTAACATCTTAATTGTTTCTGGATCAACACCTCTAGCAACCATTTCACTAAGCATTGCTTCAGGGTCAACTGCACTCATACCGCAGTCATAGTGTCCTACTACATATACCTCATCAGCTTGTAGACCATAGACAGCAACTAATAAACTACGCATAACTGCACCAAAAGGATGGCTGACTAATGCTCCAGCACTTTTAACAATTTTGACATCGCCATTACGCAAATTCATTGCTTTAGGTAAAAGCTCTACAAGACGAGTATCCATACAAGATAAAACAACAATATGTTTATCAGGATATTTCGTTGTAATAAATGGTTCATATTTTTTTTCTTGTACAAAGTCTTTGTTAAACTCTAAAATATCTTGTAACATTGTCATGAAAATTGCTCCCTTCCTTACAAAAATATTGTAGAGGAAAAAGTTCAATATGCAAACAATAAAGACGTTATTTATATAAATTTTTACACGAAACAAGTATCTTGATGCATATTTACTTATGCATCTAGCCCAACCTGATACGCCTCCTTGTATGAAATAGCTGTTTCACCCTTCGATTTGTGAAGTGATAGTACAAAATAAAAAAACAGCTACTTTTTGGTAGCTGTTTTTTATAGATTAATATTCATTTTCTGGTTTTGGGTCTACAGTTACTGAAGATTTACCATCTAAACCTACTTGTAGGTAATGAATGAAGAATCCTGTAGAAATTAATAAAACTGCTGAAAAACCAAGAACAGTTGTAATAAACATGATTAGAGCCCCTCTCTTACTTAAATGATCTACTAAATTACCTGATTTAATTATACAATAGGTTATTAGGAAAATCTAAGGATAATTTATGACAACCATAACATACCTAGCCTAGAATATTACTAGTAAAAATGGATGATTTAGAATGCCCAATTACCATTCCGGAAGATTGGGTCTTTTTGATTATTGTGAGTAATACCATCTATATTCATTTGGCTTGATCCAATCATAAAGTCTACATGTGTTAAACTTCGATTAAGACCATGTGCACTTAATTCTTCGGTGGACATGTTCTTGCCGCCTTCAATACAAAATGCATAAGCGCTACCAATTGCTAAATGATTTGAAGCATTTTCATCAAATAATGTATTGTAAAATAATAAATTAGCTTGTGAGATAGGTGATTGATGTGGTACTAAGGCAACTTCACCTAGGTAATGAGCCCCTTCATCTGTTTCAATAAGAGCAGTTAAAATTTCCTGTCCTTGCTCTGCCTTTATATCAACAATACGGCCATCCTTAAAAGTTAATGTAAAATTGTTGATAATATTGCCACCATAGCTTAATGGTTTTGTGCTTGTGACATAACCATTCACACCTGTTTTTAATGGTGCTGTAAAAATTTCTTCTGTTGGCATATTTGCCATAAACGATTGCCCCTGCATATTTACACTACTACCACCTGTCCATATATGCTGTGCTGGTAGGTCGATTGTAAGGTCTGTACCCGGAGCTGTATAGTGTAATGCTTTATATTGCTGATGATTGAGATAATCAGCTTTGCTATGTAATTCTTTATCATGTGCATGCCAAGCCTCAACGGAATGTTCAATATCGATACGTGTTGCTGCAAAGATAGCATCCCATAATGCATCGATTTGCTGCTCTTCAGGCAGGTGAGGGAACACCTTTGCTGCCCATGCTTTGGAAGGTGCGGCAATAACAGACCAGCTAAATTTATCTGCCTGTAGCCATTGATAATAGTTTGCCAATGCTTTACCAGATGCTTTTTGGAATGTCATAATTCTGTCGCGCTCAATTCCTTTTAATAAATCTGGGTTTTGTGAGGTAATACTCAAAAATGCTGCACCATGCTCCGCCAACCATTCTCGTTCCTGTACTTTCCAAGGAGGGAAAAAATCGAATGAGTCTTCAGAAGCATATTCATAGCGAGCACGTACAAGCTCATCATCAGATAGGTCCACAAATACTTGTTTCGCGCCATTTTTATATGCTGTTTTAGTAATTATTTGTGCTAGTTTTATGTTGTCGGTCGAACAGCTTATATAAAGGTACTGATCTTTTTGGATATTTACTCCTACTTTTACAGCCAATTCGGCATATTTTAATAATTTTGTATCAAATGATAATAACAAAATCATATCTCCCTTCAAATTAAGAAAGTTTAGTGTAATATTCTTAATTCAATATAATCAAATATGGTCGAAATGTGAATAAAAAGTATTTATTTCATCGAAAAATTAAGCAAATACATTTATACTAGTGTTATATATATTTTAAAATATGGAAATATAGGCGAAATTAAGATTAGTAGTAGATTTGGAGGTTTCTAAAATGGATATATCAACAGTTGTAGGGTTAATATTAGCATTTGTAGCATTATTAACCGGAATGGTCTTGAAGGGAGTAAGTTTAGCTGCCTTTTATAATCCAGCGGCCATTCTTATCATTATTGTTGGTACAATTGCAGCAGTAACAATCGCGGTTCCTATGAAAGAGCTAAAGCGTGTACCCAAACTGTTTAAAATTTTAATGCAAGAAACAAAATTAGTCGATGATGTTGAACTTATTAAAATGTTCTCGCAATGGGCGGATTTAGCGCGTCGTGAAGGTTTACTAGCGTTAGAAAGTAAATCTTCAGAGATTGAAGACCCATTTTTGAAAAATGGATTGACTTTAGCCATTGACGGGCAAAATGCAGACTATATTCGAGATGTTTTAACAGAGGAAGTTGAGGCAATGGAAGAGCGCCATGCAGGTGGTGCAGCTATTTTTACACAAGCTGGTTCATATGCACCAACTTTAGGGGTACTTGGCGCGGTAGTAGGACTAATTGCTGCATTAGCTGATATGAATGATATTGAAAAATTAGGTCATGCTATTTCTGCTGCCTTTATGGCGACATTATTAGGGATTTTTACAGGATATGTTTTATGGCATCCATTCGCAAATAAACTTAAACGTAAATCCGTGATAGAAGTGAAGCAGAAAAGGTTGATGATTGAAGGTATTTTATCCGTTTTAGAAGGAGAAGCTCCACGTGTGATTGAACAAAAACTAGCTTCTTACTTAACGATGGAGGAGCGTCGTAAAGTTATAGGCGGAAATGAGGGTGATATCGGTGGCAAAGAGGCGTAAAAAGCATAAGCATGAAGATCATGTGGATGAATCCTGGCTTGTTCCTTATGCGGATATTTTAACACTTTTACTAGCATTGTTTATCGTACTCTTCGCATCTAGCTCTGTTGACCAAGAAAAGCTAGAGAGAATGTCAGAAGTTTTTAATCAAGTATTTGATGGTGGAACAGGCTTTTTAGACCAGCCAGCTCCTATCTCAAATCCTAATGCCGATAGTAGCAATCCGCCACAGCAAAACTCTGCCTATTTAAAAGACCAGCAGGAGCTAGCAGCTATTAAAGATAGCGTAGATAATTTTATTGCTGTTAATGAAATGGAGGATCAATTTGCGACAGAAATGACGGATGAAGGTTTGCTTGTGACAATTCGTGATAGCATTTTATTTGATTCTGGACAAGCGACAATTAAACCAGAATATCTTCCTATCGCAAAAGAGCTAGCGGATGTATTAGTGTCTAATCCACCACGTAATATTGTTATAACAGGGCATACAGATAATGTTCCAGCAGGTCCTAATTTTTCATCGAACTTAGAGCTTTCATTAATGCGTGCATCGAATTTTTATATGGTTTTATTAAATAGTAATCCTGAATTAAAGTCTGAAAACTTTAGTGCTAAAGGGTATGGTGAAAACCGTGCAATTGCACCAAATGATACAGCAGAAGGTCGTGCAAAGAACCGCCGCGTGGAAGTTTTAATTCAGCCATTAGTAACTGAAGATGGCTCAGAAGCAACAAATACACAATAATAGAAAAGCTATTAGCACTAGACACTAGTCTTTTGCTAATAGCTTTTCATTGCTTATTTACGTAAAGAGCCTAATTCAGCAACGATCGCCTGCATTTCACTTGGGCTAAAGGACTCTCTTTTCATGACCATTTCATATAAGTACACTAAATCTTCATAGTTTGTTTCATCAAAATTTTCCGATTTCATTGCATCCACATTTACCATACGAAGCTTATCCTTCATTTGCTCAACCATATAAATAACATTTTCTTTAGACGGAACTGATAAATTCATTTTTTACCCTACCTTTCGCACTTATCGTACATATCATTTCATTGAATATAAAAAATGTCAATTATGTATTTGAGCATTGCTTTAAAAATACACTGTTATTGGGTAGAATAAATGCAGGAAGTTGTTTATTTATGAAATAGCAGGGAATACATAATTATACAAGCAGGAGGTTTTACTATGGGTCAAAGTAAATTATTTATTTCGATTATAGCAGGAGCAACAGTTGGTGCGGCATTAAGTATGCTTGATCGTACTACTCGTGAACACACAGTTGCTACAACTAAAAAAATGAAAGAAGCCATTTCGTACTATGCTGCAAATCGTGAGGAATTGCAAATGCTTATTGAGGAAAAGCTATCAGCTGCGAAGGGGCTTTATGAAAATGTGTCAGATAATGTTAATATGATTGTTGAAAAAGTAGAGGAGTTTAAAGATGTACCTTCTACAGTACAGGAGATGATTGAAGACACGAAATCAGCCTTTACATTACCAGAAAAGGAGTAATGGCAGCTTTAGGAGGAAAATTGTATGGAAAAGAAAAAGGCAAAAATGCATGATACGCTTGGACTTGTTAAATCATTTGTTTCACCAGACGAGGAAGCGATTGATGTTATGACCTCTAAAGGGTTTGTCCAAGATTTAATTAGTAGGCTAAAGCGAGTGGAAATATCTGCGCTTGCCGCACAATTAGCCTATTTCTTTTTGCTATCATTCTTCCCATTACTCATCTTTTTAGTTACGCTATTGCCATATTTGAACTTACAAACAACACAGGTATATGCATTTTTAGTGAATGTGTTGCCAGATGAGGTTTATCGTCTTATTGAAAATACGTTAAATGAGATTTTAACAAATCGTAATAGTAGTCTATTGTCAATTGGGGTTTTGGGTACGATTTGGTCTGCTTCTAAAGGCATTAATGCATTAATTAGAGCCTTGAATAAAGCCTATGATACAGAGAGTAGAGCAGGTATATTTGATAGGGGCTTATCTCTTGTTTTTACAATAGCGCTTGTGATTGTTATTGCGGTGGCTCTTTTATTACCTGTTTTTGGACAACAAATTGGAAATTTTTTATTTTCAATCGTTGGGATAGAGGAACAATTTGCCTCCATTTGGCATAAATTACGATGGTCAATGCCACCGTTATTGATTTTTACTGTCTTAATGGGGATGTATTGGTTTGTGCCAAATACAAGTCCTCGTTTAAAAATAATGGGTGTATGGCCTGGCGCAATGTTTGCTACGCTTGCGTGGCTAGCAGTCACATACGGTTTCTCTTTTTATATTAGTAACTTTGGAAACTATTCTGCGACATATGGCAGTATTGGTGGCGTAATTATTTTAATGCTATGGCTATATTTTACAGGTATTATTTTAATCTTTGGTGGTGTGCTAAATGCTACCATGCAAAAAAGAGCATTACAAAAGGATATAAAAGACTAACTAAAATAACCTTGCTTTTCTCTTTTATATAGAGAAGCAAGGTTATTTTTATGGAACTAGATGTTTTTATTAAGCATACGCAAACCATTTAAAATAACGAGAATTGTGCTACCTTCATGTCCAATAACACCTAAAGGTAAATCTACAACTTGTAGGAAGTTAGAAGCTATTAATAAAATAATTACACCTATAGAAAAGAAAATATTTTGCTTAACAATACGCTGCATTTTGCGAGATAGACGTACAGCATAGGCGATTTTTGATAGATCATTTTTCATTAAGACAACATCGGCTGTTTCTAGGGCAACATCTGTCCCTTCACCCATCGCAATACCAGTTGTTGCAGTAGCTAACGCAGGAGCATCATTAATACCGTCACCAACCATTCCTACAAATTGATGCTGTGTAAGTAGACGTTTTACCTCTGTTACTTTTGTTTCAGGAAGACATTCTGCAACATACTCTGTTACGCCAGCCTCTTTAGCGACCGCCTTTGCTGTTTTTTCATTATCACCTGTTAGCATCACAACTTGAATACCAAGCTCTTTTAATAAAGACACAGCTTTTTTAGCTTCATTGCGTACAATATCCTTTAAGGCGATTAATGCGACAATGCCATTCGAATCACGCAGAAAAATAATTGTTTTACCTTCTGCTGCTAGGGCCGCTGCAGCACCATCTGCAAAATCATTGGCAAGCTGTGCACCAACAAAATCAGGTTTGCCAATTTGGTATTCCTTATTATCAATTATCCCTTTAATGCCCCAGCCGGGAATATCCTCAATGGCTGTTTGTGGGAATGCTGTAAGTCCCTCTGCTTTGGCATAGGCAGTAATAGCTTGTGCTAATGGATGATTTGATTGTGCTTCAATTCCTGCGATAATGGCTAAAGTTGCTTGACGATCTGCTCCATTACGAACAATAAAATCTGTTACAACAGGTTTTCCTTGTGTTAATGTCCCTGTTTTATCAACAGCTAATGTACGTAACACACTAAGGTGCTCTAAGTGTAAGCCACCTTTAAATAGCAAGCCATTTTTTGCACCGTTTGAAATCGTTGCAAGCGTAGCAGGCATAATGGATGCAACAAGAGCACAAGGAGATGCCACAACTAATAGCACCATTGCCCGATAAAACGTTGTTGTCCAGTCCCAGCCAAGTAAGAAGTGGGGAAGAAACATCATAATAGCAACAGCAAGTAAAACAAATTTTACATACGTACCTTCAAATTTTTCAATAAATTGTTGTGAGGGTGATTTTTCACTTTGTGCGCTTTGCACAAGCTGAATAATTTTTTGGAACAATGTTTCTGAATTGGGTTTCGTCATTTCAATGGTAATCGCGCCATTTAGGTTCACTGTGCCTGCGAATACTTCATCACCCTGTTGTTTTGAAATCGGTAATGATTCGCCACTAATAGCCGATTCATCAATAGAGGACTGCCCTTTAAAAATAACACCATCTGCTGGAATACGCTCTCCTGGTTTAATCAGTAAATGATCGCCGATTTGTAGTGTAGAAACAGCTACTTTCATAGGCTCAAAGCCACCACGAACTAGCCATGCCTCTTCAGGCTGTAATTTCATAAGTGCTGAGATTTCGCGCTGACTTTTATTCATCGCATATGTTTCAAGAGCACCACTTACTGCAAAAATAAAAATAAGAATCGCACCCTCTGTCCAATAGCCGATTGCTGCTGAGCCAATAGCCGCTAGTACCATTAGTAGCTCAACGTTTAACTTTCGCTCTTCTATTGTTTCTTCAATGCCTTCCTTTGCTTTTGCAAAGCCACCTACACAAAATGCGATAATGTATAGAAGAACAGAAGCAGTTGTTTGCTCATTTATATCTAAACGCCAAGCTAATAAAATAAATATTCCAGCTATAAGAGCCGCAATTAATTCTGCATGTTCTTTTATTTTCTCAATTAAATTTATATTTTCTCGATTAGAGTATTCCATTCATTTCCCTCCTGATAATGAAAATCAATATCAAAATATCTATAAATTAGTATTTATATGTGATGTTTAATTGAAAATGGATTTCAATTACCATCTCCTTTATTTAGAATTATTATAACAAAGGAATTTATAAAAATAAAGTATCAAGTTTGAATGAAATTATTTAGAGAAAATAACAATAGCAAAAAGGCACAGTCTATTCATGTAGAATATTCTGTGCCTATAAAAATTGTGCGGATAAGTCCCGCTATTTATGAAGTTAGCTTAGAAAACTCTTTCTGCATGTAACGCAAGTTTTTCTAATGATGATTTATCAACATCTGCATGGAGTGAGTTACCGTGTGAGTCCATTGTTACAACTGCTGTAAAGTTTTCAACATTTAAGTGCCACATAGCTTCTGGAATACCAAATTCCATTAAATCAACACCATCTACACCTTTAATACAGTCTGCATAGTATTGAGCTGCGCCACCGATAGCATTTAAGTACACGCCACCATGTTCATTAAGTGCTTTTAATGTTTTTGGTCCCATGCCGCCTTTACCGATAACAGCGCGAATACCAAATTTCTTCATAATATCGCCTTGGTATGGCTCCTCACGAATAGAAGTAGTTGGACCAGCCGCTTTTACTGTCCAATTGCCTGCTTCATCCTTTGCCATAACAGGTCCACAGTGATAAATGACTTGTCCATTTAGGTCTACTGGTGCATCATGGCTTATTAAATGATGGTGGATAGCATCACGACCAGTATACATACGACCAGTAATGGATACAACATCTCCAACTTTTAGTGCGCGAATTTGTTCTTCTGTAATTGGTGCAGTAAGCTCCACTACATCTGTAGTAGTATCTTCTGTTGTTGCAGCTACTTCGTCTTCTTTAAATGTAATTTTTTCGCCCTCTTGATAGTGCCAGTTAATAATTTCACCTGTTTGTGGATCAATATCTACTGCCATACGACGGTATGCCCAGCAGTTATATGCTACAGATACATAGAAGGAGGCAGGAATACGATGCATAACACCAATTTTACAGCCTAGTAATGTTGCTTCACCACCGAAGCCCATTGTACCAATACCAAATGTGTTAGCTGTTTTCACAACATATTCTTCTAATTTTGCAAGGTCAGGATTTGGATTTGTATCTTCGATATGGCGGAATAATTGCTCTTTTGCTAAATCATAGCCAGAAGAGCGATCCCCACCAACACCTACACCGATAAAGCCAGCTGAACAGCCTTGTCCTTGTGCTTGGTATACAGAGTGTAAGATACATTTGCGGATACCATCTAAGTCACGACCAGCACGACCAAGTCCATCTAATTCACAAGGAAGACTGTATTGAATATTTTTATTTTCACAGCCGCCACCTTTTAAAATTAGCTTAATTGTAATGTAGTCGTTTTCCCATTGTTCAAATTTCATAACAGGTACACCATCGCCTAAGTTATCTCCGCTATTTTGTCCTGTTAAAGAGTCTACAGAGTTTGGACGTAATTTAGCATCTGCTGTTGTAGCTGCAATTGCTTTTTTAATGGCAGCCTTAATTTCTAATTGGTTAACGCCAACAGGAGTATATACTTTAAAAGTTGGTAAACCAGTATCTTGACAAATTGGTGACACATTATCTTCCGCCATAATAATATTATTTGAGATTGTGTCTAAGCTCATTGCTGCACGCGTACCAGCATTTTCAGCCTCTTTTGCTTTTTTAATAGCACGGCGTACATCTTTAGGTAAATTCGTAGATGTTTCAGTAATTAAATTGTAAAGACTTTTCTCCAAGTTTTGTAGATTCATTCGTATTGCCCCCCATAAAAAATTTGATTATTTCCACGTTACATTATACTCTTTTCAACTAATGAAAAAAAGAGTCCTTCTCTGTACGCACTAAATTAAAGCATATTTTAATATAATTTTGATTTGATAGTTATTGTGATAAATAATGTGCTGAATTTATAGTAGAAAGTTGAAGTTTGAGAACAAATGTTCTATAATGAAGGAAATCCACTATTAGGAGGAATTTGTATGTCTGCTAAAAATTTAATTGAATTACCAAAAGAGTTGGAGCAATACAGATCAATAGTAGAAGAAGCGCTAAAGCCTGTTGTATGGATTGATACGGATGTACGAAAAACAACGTTATTTGAAAGTAAGTTTGCAGGTGACCCATATTTTCCACTATCAATGGAATATCCTAAAAGCAGCACTGATGGACAGCCATTGAAACTTCTTGCCCAAATTAACTTTGCAGAGCTACCTAAGCATCTCTCAAACTTCCCAGAAGAGGGAATACTGCAATTTTATATCGATGGATATGACGATGTATTAGGAATGGACTTTGATAATGGACAAAACCAAGATGGTTTTCGTGTAATTTTCCATGATACGATTGTGCAGGACGAAACACAGCTTATACAGGACTTTTCATTTATAGAAAATAAGGATGAAGAATTGTATTTTCCTGTAGAGCGCGAAATGGCATTAGCTTTTAAAGTAGGGATGGAGCCTTTATCCATCAGAGATTTTAGAGGGCGAGAGGCTTATGGAACTATTTTAAAAACTTTAGAGGGGAACAGTCAAGTAGAGAATGCCTTTTACGAGGCTTTGTCTAGTACTGGTCATAAAATAGGTGGCTATCCATTTTTCACACAGGAAGACCCACGAGCGTATGGTGATTATCAAGACGCTACTATTTTATTGTTACAAATTGATAGTGTAGGGGATGATATCCTTTGGGGTGATTGTGGTGTTGGCAACTTCTTTATTACAGAGAGGGAGCTAAAAAATAAAGATTTTAGTAATGTACTTTATAACTGGGATTGCTTTTAAGGAAACAAGCGAGCACATTGTATGCTCGCTTGTTTTTATTCATTATTGTTCACGAGCATTAAATTGCTCCATCTTGTCTTCTAAGTCATCCATCATTTGAATTAAGCGATCAATATCCTCTAATTCAGCTGTTTCAGGATCAAGGGCATCTAATACCTCTAAAAATATTTCAAGACGCTCTTTTAAATAGGTTACTTGCTGCTGTTTATCAGTAATTGGTTTTGACATTCGTACACCTCGTTTCATCCCTTTTATCGTAGCTGATTTAAGCTGAGTTTTCAATGATTAGGTAAACATCTAGGACTAAGCGATTAATTTTAAAAATAAATAAACAGAATATTTACAAAATTAAAGTCGTATGTTAAAGTTGTTTTAAGATAAAGTAAAGGAGCTGATTGGAAAAAATCATAATCATTCTAATGTGAAAAGGAGGGAGTTTAAACAAGTAATCGGTAATAGCCAAAAGCCGAAATTCGTGTTTATACAATTAAATGAATATAAGTATTAGTTAGGCCTTAGCGTAAAATCACATGTGGTGAGCGCTAAGGCTTTTTGGTATGCTGTTATTTGGAAGAATGACTGGATGTTGGAGGAAATAATGACGTACTTCTCAGATTACAGCAAAAAAAGATTTACCATTCTAGTGTTAATTGTATCTATCTCAGGTCTTTCACAGGGAATGCTTTTACCACTAATATCAATTATTTTTGAACATGATGGTGTATCCTCGGCGTTAAATGGCTTACACGCAACGGGTTTATACATAGGAACGCTACTAATCTCACCATTTATTGAGCAGCCTTTACGAAAATGGGGTTATAAACCAATTATCTTAATTGGCGGTGCACTTGTGTTTATTTCATTATTTGCCTTTCCATTGTGGCAAAGTGTGACCTTTTGGTTTATTTTGCGTTTACTAATTGGTGTAGGGGATAATGCTCTGCATTTTGCCACACAAACATGGATTACGAGTACAGCCGATCATAAAAGTCTAGGAAAAGGAATGGCAATCTATGGCTTGTCATTTAGTACAGGCTTTGCAATTGGACCACTAATGGTAAGGCTTATTGAAATTTCAGAGGCGCTACCATTTATTGCATCGTCTATACTATGTTTATTTGCATGGTCTTTTGTCTTTTTCCTAAAAAATGAAAAGCCAGAGCGTTTAACAGGTGACTTAAATGCCAGAGGCTGGCAACGCTATAAAATGGCTATATTATTTGGCTGGCTTGCCTTTTTAGGCCCATTTGTTTACGGCTTTCTTGAATCCTCATTAAATGCCTTATTCCCTGTCTATGCATTGCGTAAAGGCTTTGAAGTAGGGATAATTCCAATTATTCTATCGGTCTTTACATTTGGCGGCATTGTGACGCAAGTACCACTCGGTGCACTGGGAGATAAGATAGGAAGACGCAATATTTTAATGCTTGGCTCATTTGGAGCGGCATTGATTTTTGGTGTTGCTAGCTTTTTAGAGCATTCACAAATCGCTGTGGCTATAGCATTTTTCTTTGCGGGGACATTGGTCGGCTCCATGTTTTCTTTGGGGATTACCTATATGGCTGATTTAACACCAAAGGAATTGCTGCCTACAGGAAATTTGCTATGCGGTATTGCCTTAAGCATTGGCAGCCTAACAGGGCCATTTTTAGGTGGAGTTTACTTAGAAGTTGTTAAAAGTTATAGCTTTCTTTTACTTGTAGCACTGCTTTTACTAGCCGTTGCAATAGTGTTACTCGTATTTGGGCGAGCGAAACAATTACAAGCAAAATAAAAAAGAGCGGGGCTCATCTTCCCGCTCATAAAATAAAAAAACGCCCAGCAAATCCGTGCTGTTATGGCGTTTTTTGCGTAACAAGGATGTTCCGTCCAAGTTACATAGGTTTGGCACCTAATTGCTATTATAGCATGCTATTTGTGAAATAGATATTATTTTAGAGAAAGAGTTTACTAGTCTATTTAAGCAAAAGACGATAGTAAATGAAGCCCTATCGCCAGAGCCTATCATTGTAGAAGCGTAATAATTATGCTGGACTTTTAGCGAAGAGTAAAATTTATTGTTCCTGCTGGATATTGGAATTGCAGAAAAAATCGAAAGTTGTAAGAAAATTTTGATTAAAAAAGTGAATTTTCTTATGGACTTTTGATATAATAATAAGGAATACATTTTAAAAGGAGTGTTGCCCATGGTGACCGGTCAGTTAGAGCAGGCTTTCAAATTAGCTGAAAAGCATATGCTCGAAGTTCAAACGATTTTAGATTTAAAGAGGATTATTGCGAAAGAGGTTAATTCATCACCAAGATTGGAGGAAAAGATTCTTCAGTCGATGATTCAGCTTCTTGAGAATAATAAGACATTCTTACAGGAGGCACAGTAATTGGAAAAAATTGAACCATACGAAGATCAAGACACATTTGACTAAAGGCGCTGCTCAACCATTATTATTTGGAGCAGCGCCTTGTTGATTTTATAATATTCATTTTTTAGAATAGATAGTTTAAAGCTAACAATAGCAATAATGCAAAGAATCTGGACATCTATATGATAAATGGAGATTAATGTACTTTTAATTTTGAAATTTCATATATTCAGATGATAATGTTTAATATAGTGCAAATAAACATAAATATAGCAATAATTCTCAGACCACCCTATAACAGGTGGTCCAAAGTATTATTTTTTAGAACTAAGGCGCAAACGCATTCTACCTGCGCCGTTTGTGCAAACATATCCACTGGTTGAATGTACTCTACCTCATAAAGCTTCGCTAATTCGTTTAAGTCCTTTGCTAAAGTGGATGGGTTACAGGATGTATAGACAAAGCGTTTTGGCTTTAATTTCAAGACTGTGCGGATAAATTCTGGTGCTAAACCTGTACGTGGTGGGTCTACCGTTATAACATCTGGTGTAAAACCTTCCTTGCGCCATTTCGCCAGCACACTTTCCGCAGTACCCACTGCATATTTTGTATGCTTAAAGCCATGATTACGAGCATTTTTGCGAGCATCTTGAATACTTTCAGGAACAACATCCATGCCACGCACTTCTTTTGCTTGGTCTGCTAGCCATAAGCCAATTGTACCGACACCGCAATATGCGTCAACAACAGTTTCCTTTCCTGTTAATGCAGCAGCCTTTTTAATCTCATTGTAAAGATGTACAGTTTGCGTTGGATTAAGCTGGAAGAAGGCACGAGCTGATAAATCAAAGGCTAATTCGCCAAGCTCCTCATGAATTGTTTCCTTCCCATCAAGCACAATCGTTTCATCACCAAAAATTAAAGATGTTTTCTCACGATTAATATTTTGCGCAATCGATACAATGCTTGGGTCAATTTTTTTGATGCGCGCAATTAGCTCCGCTACATGAGGAATTTCCTTGCGTGTCGTCACAAGGACAGCCTGTGTTTCACCAGTACGAATACCTGTACGAACAACAATTGTACGCACTAAACCATTTAGCGTACGACCATCATAAATTGTAATATTGAGCTTTTGTAAAATTTTTCGTGTAGCAACTGTTATTTTAGAAGTAACAGGATGCTGAACAAGACAATCGTTAATATTGAGCAGCTTATTACTGCCTTCTGCAAATAAACCAGCATACACACGCTTGCCTTCCTTACGCACTTGGAATTGGCTTTTATTACGGTAATGCCAAGGATTCTCCATACCAAGCGTTTTACGCACCTCAACTGTTGCAGCTAAAGGCTTAGCATAACGCTCTAATGCTTGTATCACAATATCACGCTTTTCAATAAGCTGCTTATCATAGGTCATATGCTGAAGCTGACAGCCACCACATTCATTGTATACCGGGCAAGGTGCTTCCTGACGATATTTGGAAGCTTTACGAATCGTTAAAATTTCTGCCTCAGCAAAATTTCGCTCTGTTTTTGTAACTTGAGCCGTAATTTCTTCTCCAGGAATAGCGCCTTTGACAAATACGACATTGCGTTTATAAAAGCCTACACCTTCACCATTAATGCCAAGCCTCTTTATTGTCAGTGGGAATTTTTGCCCCACGGTCATTATTGTTTGTTGTGTCAAACATTCCACGTCCCTGCTTTATAATGTCATCTCCCCATTATAACGAAGGAGCAGACGATTGCAAAGCAACAGGGAAATCTTCGTATTCCAATACTAAATCATCAAGAGATAGGAATGTATAGCCTTGCTTCTTCGCCTCTGCAATAAACATTGGCAAAGCTTCAGCATTATCTTGTGCAACAGTATGCATTAAAATAACAGCACCTGGGTGCAATTGCTCCATCAGCGCATTGTAGGCATAGTCTGCACCACGACGTTCATCCTTCATCCAATCCTTGAAGGCAACAGACCAAAAAATATGGCGGTAGCCTTCTGCATTCCCAACCTCTAATACTTTGGCATTAAAAATGCCTTCAGGTGGACGAGCATATGTTGTGCGATCAATCCCTGTTAATTCTCGTAATTTCCCATCAAATTTGCGCCATTCTGCACGCATACCATCTGGTGAAAGGCGAGCCATATTAGGGTGACCATATGAATGATTGCCAATCGTATGACCATCGTTGACCATACGCTTCACTAAATCACTAGCACTTTCTAAATAATGACCTGTTAAAAAGAAAGTTGCTGGCACATTTTCTTTTTTTAATGTATCCAAAATACTTTCAGTAAAGCCGTTTTCATAGCCATTATCAAATGTTAAATAGGCAATTTTTTTATCAGGCTTCCCCTTATAAATAGCACCATATTTGTCGAGTAACTGATCGAGCTGTGCTCCTGCCTCTGCCTGCTCTCCATTTTTTGCACGTTTAAAGCCCCAATGGTGTTCATCAGAACCAGCAGCAAAAAATGGATTAAAGCTAATTCCTGCGGCAATAATAAAAGTAGCAATTACCGCACCAACAATATGTTGTTTCCACATAAAAACGCATCCTTTCTTTTTCGTTAGGATGCGTCATATCTATATAAATTATCCAATTAATTTTTTATAATGAGGTCTTCCAGTGCTTGCTTCAAATAAGGGAACGTAAATGTAAAATGATGCTTTTCTAAAACAGTTGGCAGTACATGCTGTCCCTCTAATATAAGTGTGCTTTGTTCACCAAGTGCTAAACGCATTGCAATACTTGGGACAGGTAGCCAATGGCGTCTATCCATTACCGCTGCAATCGTTTGTCCAAATTCTTCCATGTTGACTGCGTGAGGAGCTGTGACATTAAAGGGTCCACGAATACTGTCAGTTGACAGTGCGAAATCAATAGCGCGAGCGACATCGTCAATATGTATCCATGATAGCCATTGTTGGCCTGAGCCAACTGTGCCACCTATATGCATTTTATAAGGTAGAAGCATAGGGGGAAGTGCACCACTATCGCGCCCTAAAATAACACCAAAGCGAGCAAGTGCTACACGAACACCTAATGAATGTGCACGCATTGCATGACGTTCCCAATCATAAACGGTTGTACCTAAAAAATCAGTTGCATAATTATTACAATTTTCATTATAAACAGCATCTGTAGAAGCAGGATAAATCCCTACTGCACTTGCATTGATCAGAACTTTAGGCTTTGCTGTAAGCATTTCCATTATACGAACAATTTCAAGTGTTGTATTCATTCGGCTCCAATAGATTGCCTTCTTTTTCTTGTTTGTCCAACGTCCGCTGTTTAATGAAACGCCTGCTAAATTAATAAATGCATCAGCACTCTCTAATGCTTGTGCTGGTTGCGATTCAGGATGCAGCCATTGGATATAGTGAATGCCGTTTTTAATGCTTGATGGCTGACGCGTTAAAATAAACAGCTCATGCCCATTTTCCCGCAATAGTTGAATAAGTGCACTGCCAACAAAGCCTGTACCACCTGCAATAACGATTTTCATAAGAAGCACCTCTTTTCCAATCAAATAAAACACTTTATAGTTAAGTTTACCATTTAACTAAAATATAAACATCTGGCTTATATTGACTATAAAATAGATAGGGCAGGATGAATACCCGCGAAGCGAGGGTAAATACGCGCGAAAACAGAACGAATACCCGCGGAAACGATGAGAATGCTCGCGAAGCAGAGCGAACACCGTAAGAACACCGTAATAAATAAAGAAATGCTATAATATACAATGAGGTGTTTGCTATGCGTATCATTACGAAAATTGCACGTCAAAAAAATAATCCTGAGCGTTATAATATTTATTTAAACGAAGAATATGCTTTTCCTGTGGATGAGGCCGTTCTTATTCAATTTGGCTTAACAAAGGGGAAGGTACTGGATGAGTTTGAAATTCAGGAAATTGCCTATGAGGATGAGATTCGCAAAGCCTTTAATAAAGGATTAAATTTCCTGTCCTATCAAATGCGTAGTGAGCATGAGGTGAAAAAAAAGCTTCTCGCCTTAGAATTTGGTGAAGCGGTTGTGTTAGAGGCAATTCAAAAATTAAAATCTTATGGCTTTATTAATGATGAAAATTATTCGAAAGCCTTGCTTGATACAAAAAAGGCGACCATGAAAAAAGGTCCAAGGGCTATTCGACAAGACCTTATCAAAAAAGGCATCGATAAAGGCTTGCAGGATGAAGTGCTTGCTACATATAGCTTTGAGGAGCAGGTAACATTAGCAACACAGCTTGCTGAAAAAATTGTACGTTCAGAAAAAAAGAAAACGCCAGCACAAATAAAGGCAAAAATTCAAGATTTTCTGCTAAGAAAAGGCTATGCATTTTCTATTGTGGAAGAGGTGCTTAGTCAAGTAGAGATCGAACAAGATGAAGATAATTGGCAGCAGTTACTCGATGTACAAGGCGAAAAGATTTGGAAAAAGTACGCATCAAAGTATACTGGTTATGAGCTAAAAATGAAAATAAAGCAAGCGCTCTATCAAAAGGGTTTTCCGATAGAGGTTATAGATCGTTTTATCGAAGAGAAGGAGAATGAGGAATGAACGAAAAAAATTATGCTGCAATGTCTGAGCATGAGCTACGCGAGGAAATCGCTATGCTAAAAGAAAAGGCACGAAAGGCAGAACAATTAGGCATCATCAATGAATTTGCTGTTTATGAGCGTAAGGCTTTAATGGCTGCTGCCTATTTAGTGGATTTGGATACAATTGTTCCAGGAGAAATGTATCGTATCGATGGCTCAGACAATGAATTTTTCCAAGTCGATTATTTAAAGGGACGTTTTGCTTGGGGCTATCGTTTAGGTGGTAACAGATACCAAGAGGCTTTACCAGTATCTATGCTATCCCCTGTAAAGGTGGGTAAGTAAATGAAAGAAAAAATCGAACAATTAACAGCAGAGTTACTTGCCAAAAATCCACAAATGTCAGTGGGGCGTGCGCGTGTCTGGGTAGAGCTATTGTGGAGTGACTTTGAAGCAACAGCCGCAAAAGCAGGCTATGATTATCGAGGAGCAGATTATACAGAAAAGCTTGTGCGTCAATTAATCGCAAGCTATGGCGATAAATTACATGCCTTTGCAGGGCGCAACCCAAAATACGCCCATTTACTAGATGCTAGTGACGATATGTTACAATAATAAGTAAGGGCTGTTGAGAATAATAAAATTATTTTCAACAGCCCTACGCTATTTAATTGCTTGCACCAATTTGTAATTTTTTTTGCAATTTATCTTCTGTAAAAATCCATCCTGTGTAAGATGTAACGATGTTATAATCATCGTTTAAATGTGCGACTGCCACAAAAGGATAACGATTATCACTACGGTAGCGCAGGTCAATTAGCCTTACCTCTGTTAAGCCATTTTCAAGTTCGGAGATTTCCCATCGATACATTGGTGAGAAGGATACAAAGGCAGCTAAATTCGGATCTTGCATTGCTGCGTCAATAAGGGGCGTTTTTGGCAAAGGTTTAATTTCAAACTTATCGTAAATATTAACAGTTCGCCCGTATGCTCGCCCAACATAATAATGTGTTTTAGACTTGGCTGCAATTCGCCAATGGAAAAAGCGCATTGTTGGTGCGACAATGACATATTCTTCATCTTGTAATGTATGATGTACAGCGTTTTTTACAGCTTTTTGAACAGCAAAACGCAAAACGTAGTATAGCACAATAACAATATACATGATGCTAAATGTCCAAACTGGATTTGTACCAAATGCCCATAACACAATACCAAGACAGTGTAATGAAAAGATAATTGGATCGAAGGTATTAATAACGCCTAATGCTACCCATTTTCGAGAGAATGGGCGGATTGCTTGCGTACCATAGGCATTAAAAATATCAACAAAAACATGTAGTGCAACAGCTAGAAATGTCCAAAGCCATAAATGCAACACATTTACATCTTGCAAAATAAGTGATAAAACAGCTGTAATTAAAATAGGCCAAATAGCTACTGCAGGTAGTGAGTGTGTAATTCCGCGATGATGTCGAATATAAATAGCGTTGTTGCGCAGTTTTAGCACTGTATCGACATCAGGTGCTTGTGAACCAATAATTGTACCTGCCATTACGGCTGTAAAAGTCATTGAATGGTTGGCTACAATAGGGTCGGCTAATGCAAGACCGCCAAGGGCTATACCCATAACGAAATGTGTACCTGAATCCAAAAATATCCACTCCTAGTATGCATTCAAATCGAGTACAATATGCATACATCTTTATTTCTATACGTAAAAAGCAGTATTAAATTTTATGCTTCGACATTCGATCATGTTTATGAGCTAGACACGAATGTTCTTTCTTAATTGTATACCCTTTTTATTATAAATTAAATCGTAAAAACATCGGAGGTCACTGTGAATTACCCATATGTAACAGAATTTCGACAATCTTTAGTCGAATGGTTTAACGCTGAGAAACGTGATTTGCCGTGGAGACACACTACAGACCCTTATAAAATTTGGGTGTCTGAAGTTATGCTACAGCAGACACGTGTCGACACAGTTATTCCTTATTACAACCGTTTTATGGAAAGCTTTCCAACAATCGAATTGCTGGCAGAAGCGCCACAGGAATATTTATTAAAGCATTGGGAAGGTCTTGGCTATTATTCCCGTGCTCGCAATTTACAAGCAGGGGCTCGTGAAGTTATCGAAAATTATGGTGGCGTTGTACCTAATAATCGCCATGAAATATCAAAGTTAAAAGGTGTTGGCCCTTATACTGCAGGGGCTATTTTAAGTATTGCCTATAATAAGCCTGAACATGCGGTGGATGGCAATGTTATGCGAGTTTTAAGCAGAGTGCTTCATATTCATGATGATATAGCCATACCAAAAACAAAGAAGATTTTTGAGGCAGCAGTAGAGGAATTAATTGATCCTGAGAATGCGTCTGCTTTTAACCAAGGCTTAATGGAGCTTGGGGCACTTATTTGTACACCTACCTCTCCTAAATGTTTGTTGTGCCCAGTGCGTGAATATTGTTTAGCGTTCAATGAAGGAGAGCCAGAAAAACTACCTGTTAAATCTAAAAAAATAAAAATGAAGCATCTTACATATGAGGTGCTTGTTTGTGAAGATGATCAAGGGCGATTTTTAATGCAGCAGCGTCCTCAAGAAGGGCTACTTGCGAATTTATGGCAATTTCCAATGATTGATACTAGCCATGAATCAGTAGAAGCCTTTGTAAAGGAGTATGCACTAAATAGTAAAGCACAGCAGGAGCTACTTGCCTTTAAGCATGTTTTTTCGCATTTAACATGGCATCTAAATAGCTATTATATAAAATGCGATACAGCCGCTATGGGCGATTGGTTTACAAAGGAGCAAATCGAGCTGCTGCCAATGCCTGTCCCTATGTTAAAAATATGGGAAGCAATCAAAAAACAAATTAAATAAAAATAATAAGCATAAAAGATATCACCTCTGTACACAATAACTAGCGTGGAGGTGAATGAAGGATGAAAAAACAAAACAACCAAAACCAACCGAATAAAAACATGCAACGTCAAAGTGAAGAGTTTGGTTATGAAACGGACGTAAATGAAGTGCAAAAGCAAAATGCGAAAGCAGAGCAGAAAAAAGCTTCAGCTTCAGGTCGTTTCTCTAAAACAAACCAAGACCTAGGTGAATAACACTTTGTAATTGCATAATCGCATTTACCTCTAAGGAGCTGTCTAAAATCCGAAAAGATGACAAAGACAGCTCCTTTTCAATTGTTTAAAATTGGAATTAATCTAAAGCAATAAATACCAATTGCGCGAATATTATTATAAAATTCGTTTGTAATATGAGAAATTTCATATAAATTGTTAATAGCGTAGTGAAATTTGTGGTTTTCTAACTACACCTTTCGCGTACACATTGCTATAATATACTAGAGACTGCTAGATTTAGGTAGCATAGACGAAAAGGTGGGCTTCAAAATGGCATTACCAGTAGAAGGAGAAACAATACAAATACATAGTTATAAACACAATGGCCGCATCCACCGTGTTTGGCAAGAAACAATGGTTTTAAAAGGTACTAAAAATATTATGATTGGTGCGAATGAACGGACACTTGTAACAGAATCTGATGGTCGCACATGGCTAACAAGAGAGCCTTCTATTTGCTATTTCCATGCGGAACACTGGTTTAACATCATCTGTATGCTGCGTGAGGATGGTGTGTATTATTATTGTAATCTCAGCTCACCATTTGTATTCGATAATAATGCCATTAAATATATCGACTATGATTTAGACATTAAAGTGTTTCCTGATATGTCTTATACGCTGTTAGATGAGGATGAGTACGAGCTTCATCGCAAGGAAATGTCTTATCCTGATGTCATTGATAAAATTTTAAAGCGCAATGTCGATAAGTTAATTAGCTGGATTCAGCAAAAAAGAGGGCCCTTTGCACCAGACTTTATTGATGTCTGGACAAATCGCTATAAGTTCCAGCTCGATATGCAGTCAGATGATTGTTAAAAACGCCTATTAGTTCAACTAATAGGTGTTTTTATTTTAAAGATGCTGGGAAATAGTGCGCGCTAAAGTCATCTTAACTGTAATTTAACCGAAATATTGCTATAATCCGTTATTAGGGTATTCATGCTTGAATGCCCGTTTCTTTTTTAAGGAAGTGATAACATTGGGAAGTATTAAGCGGTATATGGGCTTTGTTAAACCATATACATGGGAAATTGTTTTAACGATTATTATTGGGGTTGTAAAATTTGCGATTCCACTCTTTATTCCACTGCTTATTAAAATCGTATTGGATGATATTATTGCAGCGGAGAGTCTAACAGATGCGGAAAAAACAAAAGAGCTATTTTATTGGCTAGGTGGAACGATTATTGTGTTCTTTATTATTCGTCCACCAGTTGAGTATTATCGCCAATATTTTGCACAGCATGTCAGTAATAAAGTGCTGTTTGATATTCGTAAGGAAATTTATGCACATTTACAGCGTCTGAGCTTACGCTACTATGCTAATACACGTGCTGGCGATGTGATTTCAAGGGTTATTAATGATGTAGAGCAAACAAAAAACTTTGTGATGACGGGGTTAATGAATGTTTGGCTTGATCTTGCAACAATTGTTATTGCCGTTGGGATTATGTTTACCATGGATGTTAAGCTTACGTTAGTAGCTTTAATAGCATTTCCACTTTATGCATTAAGCGTGAGATACTTTTTTGGCAAATTAAGGTCTTTAACACGCAAACGCTCACAGGCACTTGCTGGTGTACAAAGCTATTTGCATGAGCGAGTAGCGGGGATGAGCATTATTAAAAGCTTTACATTGGAAAAGCGGGAGCAAAAACTATTTGATGAAGCGAATGGTGAATTTTTAGAGAAGGCACTTGACCAAACGAAATGGAATGCGAAATCCTTTGCAGTCGTCAATACAATTACAGATATAGCTCCGCTATTAGTGATTGCCTATGCAGGCTATCAGGTGATTAATGGATCGCTTTCGGTGGGAACAATGGTTGCCTTTATCGCCTATATTGAACGATTATATGGTCCACTTCGCCGCCTTGTTAGCTCCTCTACTACATTGACGCAATCGATTGCCTCCATGGATCGAATGTTTGATTTAATAGATGAGCCCTATGAAGTAAAAAACAAAGAGCATGCACAGGAGTTGCCTCGTGTCAATGGAGAGGTTCGTTTTCAAAATGTTTCCTTCCAGTATGAAGCAGACGGTTCAGCTATTTTAAATAATATGGATTTCACCATTAACCCTGGAGAAACGGTTGCCTTTGTTGGAATGAGTGGTGGCGGCAAATCAACCATTATTAGTTTAATTCCCCGTTTTTATGATACAACAAGCGGAACTGTCGCAATTGATGGCTATGATGTACGCGATGTAACATTGCATTCATTGCGTGCACAAATTGGTATTGTACTGCAAGATAATATTCTTTTTAGCGATTCTGTAAAAGAGAATATTTTAATGGGGAAACCAGATGCAACAGATGAGGAAATCATAGCGGCTGCCAAAGCAGCAAATGCCCATGACTTTATTATGAGCCTACCAAATGGCTATGACACCAAAGTGGGAGAACGAGGTGTGAAGCTATCGGGTGGACAAAAACAACGTGTTGCCATTGCACGTGTATTTTTAAAGAATCCACCGATTTTAATTCTGGATGAAGCTACTTCTGCATTAGACTTAGAAAGTGAAGCATTGATTCAAGAATCCTTGGATATCCTTGCCCATGAGCGTACAACGATTATTATTGCACACCGTCTGTCAACGATTACACATGCTGATAAGATTTTTGTCATTGACCATGGACAACTAATTGAAAGTGGTACACATGAGCAATTAATGGATAAGCAAGGAACCTATCATAATTTATTCCAAGTACAGCATTTAGATTAAAAATATTAATTATTTAACAAAAGTCTTTCATTTAGTACTAAATGAAAGGCTATTTTTTTGATATTTATAAAAGGTATTGCTTAATAAGATATAATGCATACCAAAGTCGATACATGTAGAAAATACATGAAAATTACAGAATATTAGTGATTGAAAGAGTTATAGTAATTTGTTAGAATTATTTGAAAATAGGGAATTGAACGAAAGTTATGTTATCATATCAATAAATTATATATTTTAAGTAAAAAATAGGTAGGGTGGGAAGTTGCACATGAGGAAAAAGCTACTAGAAATAAAAGGTTTAGAAACAACCTTTTTCACAGATAATGGCCAAATTCCTGCTGTAGACAATATTGATTTTTCTGTTCATGAAGGGGAAATATTAGGGATAGTAGGGGAATCGGGAAGTGGGAAAAGTGTTACATCATTATCTATTATGGGACTTATTCCATCACCACCAGGGAAAATAACAGGTGGAGAGATTCTACTAGATGGGAAAAATTTAGCGAAATATACAGATAAGCAAATGCAAAAAGTACGCGGAAAAGATATTGCAATGATTTTCCAAGAGCCGATGACTTCCCTAAACCCTTTGTTTACAATTGGGGATCAGCTGAAGGAAGCTATTTTAATTCATAATCCAAAGTGGTCAAAAAAGGAAGCGTTTACAAGAGCGGTAGAAATTATGAAACTAGTAGGGTTACCACGTGCTGAGGAATTATTAAAAGACTATCCACATCAGCTATCAGGTGGAATGCGTCAACGGGTAATGATTGCGATGGCACTTGTCTGTGATCCTCAAGTGTTAATTGCCGATGAACCTACAACTGCATTGGATGTAACAATTCAAGCCCAAATTTTACAGCTGATGAAAGATTTGAACAAACGCTTAAACACGGCTGTATTGCTTATTACACATGACTTAGGCGTTGTAGCAGAAACGTGTGAGCGCGTGATTGTGATGTATGCTGGACAAATTGTAGAAGAGGCTCCTGTGCAAGAGATATTTTCCAATCCAAAGCATCCGTATACACAAGGGCTTATCCAATCAGTGCCTGATATGCGGTATAAAAAAGAAAATTTATATTCAATTCCTGGAACCGTACCAAAGCCAGGAAGCATTAAAGTCGGTTGTCGTTTTGCGGCACGCTGTGAATATGCAATGGAACGTTGTTTACAGGAAACACCTCCTTTATTTGTAGCAACAGAGCAGCATAAATCAAGATGTTTTTTACTAGAGGAGCAGGGGGTAGAGCAATGTGTCGAAAGTGTTATTGAAAGTTGAAGGCTTAAAAAAATATTTTCCGATTCGGAAAGGTGTTCTTAATAAGCAAGTTGGCTATGTAAAGGCAGTAGATGATGTTTCCTTTGAAGTATTTGAAGGAGAAACATTAGGAATTGTTGGTGAGTCAGGGTGTGGTAAATCAACAACAGGTCGTTTATTAATGCGCTTACTAGAGCCAACTGAAGGTAAAGTAGAATTCGCAGGGCAACAAATTTCAGAATTATCTAAAGATGAGATGAGGAAGGCACGTAGAGATATTCAAATGATTTTCCAAGACCCTTACGCTTCTCTAAATCCAAGACATAGCATTGGCAAAATACTAGAGGAGCCTCTTATTGTGCATGGAATGGGGAGTGCAAAAGAGCGTAAGCAAAAGGTATTGGAGCTACTGGAGATTGTTGGCTTAAATGAATATCATATTAAGCGCTATCCACATCAGTTTAGTGGTGGCCAAAGACAGCGTATTGGAATTGCCCGAGCTTTAATGACTAATCCACGTTTAATTATTGCGGACGAGCCAGTATCTGCATTAGATGTATCTATTCAATCACAAGTATTGAATTTATTACAGGAGCTGCAAAAAGATTTAAAGCTCACATATATTTTTATTTCTCATGATTTGGGTGTAGTACGTCATATTAGTAATCGTGTTGGTGTGATGTATTTAGGTAAATTAGTAGAGTTGACAGCGAGTGAGGATTTGTATGCTGAACCGCTGCATCCATATACACAGGCGCTTTTAGCCTCTGTTCCTGTTCCAGACCCTACGTTTGAACGAGAACAAATTATTATTTCCGGAGATATTCCAAGTGCATCAAATCCGCCAAGCGGGTGTGCATTCCATCCAAGATGTCCTTTTAAAAAGGAGCAATGTTCACAGGTTGTACCAAAAATGCAAGAAGTGAAACCGGGTCATTATGTTGCCTGCCACCTTTATGAGGCAATGCAACATTAAATGATATAAAAACATATAGGGGGAAATTCAATGAAGAACAAGAAGTTTTTAACTTTAGGCGTTATGCTGCTCCTTATTCTTTCCACAGTCTTAGCTGCATGCGGTGGCTCAGAGAGTGGAGATTCAGGCAGCAAGGATAGCTCGTCTGGTGGCGATTCAGCTAGCAGCGGTGGAGAAAAGACATTAGTATATGGTCGCGGAGGTGACTCTGTAGCACTAGATCCTGCCGTTGTAACAGATGGTGAATCGTTCTCGATTACAGGCAATATCTATGAAACATTAGTAAGCTTTGGTAAAGAGGATATGACAATCAACCCTGGTTTAGCAGAATCATGGGAGCCATCAGAGGATGGGCTAACTTATACATTTAAGCTAAAAGAAGGCGTGAAGTTCCATGATGGCACAGATTTCAATGCTGAAGCTGTTGTAAAGAACGTTGAACGCTGGAAATCAAGCACTGATAAATTCCCATACTTTAGCTCTCAATTTACAGTTGGTGGAGAGCAAATTATTGAATCTGTAACGGCTGAAGATGATTATACAGTTGTCTTCAAGCTAAGCCAGCCGCAAGCACCTTTCTTAAAAAATATTGCAATGTCTCCATTTGCGATTGCTTCTCCAAAAGCATTTGAAGCAGATGACGAAGGTTTATCAACAAATCCTGTAGGAACAGGTCCATTTAAGTTTGTAAGCTGGGTGCGTAATGATGCGATCACAATTGAGAAAAACCCAGATTACCATATTGAGGGCTTACCAAAATTAGATAAAGTTATTTATCGTTCAATTCCAGAAAACTCAGCACGCTTAAATGAATTAGTAGCAGGTAATATTGATGTTGCTGATGGTATTAATCCGTCTGATAGAGCAACAATTGAAGGCGATGCAAATTTACAATTAATCGAACGTCCTTCTATGAATATTGGTTATCTTGGTTTAACAGTGACACGCCCTCCATTTGATAATGTTAAGGTTCGTCAAGCAGTAAACTATGCAATTGATAAACAAGCAATTGTTGATGCATTTTATGAAGGGCTAGCAGAGCCTGCGAAAAACCCAATGCCACCAGTAATTGCTGGCTATAACGATGAAGTTACAGGCTATGAGTATGATCCAGAAAAGGCGAAAGCATTACTTGCTGAAGCGGGCTATGATGGTAAGGAAATTGAGCTATGGGCAATGCCTGTGCCACGTCCATATATGCCAGATGGTCGTAAAATTGCAGAAGCCATTCAAAAGAACTTAGAAGATGTTGGTATCAAGTCTGAGATTGTATCATTTGAATGGGCTACTTATTTAGAAAAAGCACAGAATGGTGAAGCTGATGCATTCTTACTTGGCTGGACAGGCGATAACGGAGATGCAGATAACTTCCTATACACATTATTAGATGCAGATAATATTGGTTCAAACAACTATACATTCTATGATAATCCAGAGCTACACAAAATTTTAGTAGCTGCTCAAACAGAAATTGATGAGGACAAGCGTAATGAGCTTTATAAGCAAGCTCAAGTTATCATCTCTGAAGACGCACCATGGGTTCCACTTGCTCACTCAACACCAATCTTAGGTGCTAGTGCGAAGGTTATTAACTATAGTGCACACCCTAAAGGCTCAGATCGTTTAGTAGAGGTAGATATACAATAGTTTTACATTAATTTATGAGTGAAAATTGAAAGAATCTGCTTGCTTTTCTGCGGGTAAGCCGTAGAAATCTTGCAGATTCTTTTCAAGTATCCGTATTTTTCAAAGAATTTCTGTATGAAAGAACGATCATTTAACCATGAAAACCGTTTGGTGAAGGCTCAACCTTTCAACAGTAGATGAAAGACTTCAAAGTATATTATGAAAATAATAGAGAGGTGACAACAATGCTTCACTATATGGGAAGACGTTTACTACAATTAATCCCAGTTTTGCTTGGAATGACTTTTATCGTCTTTATGTTGATCCGTGCTATTCCTGGAAATCCAGCACAAGTAATTTTAGGACAACAGGCAACGAAAGAGGCGGTCGAGGCATTAAACGCAAGTTTAGGATTAGATAAGCCTTGGTATACACAATATTTTAGTTATTTAGCAGGTATTTTTCAGGGGGATTTAGGCGTATCTTTACGAACAAGGCTGCCTGTAGCAGAAGAAATTTTTCCTTATTTAGCTGCTACAGCAGAGCTTGCACTATTTGCTATGATTATTGCCATTATTATTGGCGTGAATGCAGGGATTATTTCTGCATGGTTCCAAAATTCTTGGTTTGATTATACAGCGATGATTATTGCTTTAATCGGTGTATCGGTGCCAGTATTTTGGCTAGGTTTAATGGAGCAGTGGGTATTTGGAAATCAGCTTGGCTGGTTCCCAACCTCTGGACGAGAGGATGTTCGAAATCCGATCAATTCGATAACCCATTTTTATTTACTGGATACCCTTATACAAGGGCGCTTTGACCAATTTTTTGAAGTATTAAAAAGGCTTATCTTGCCAGGAATGGCGCTTGCAACAATTCCAATGGCGATTATTGCGAGAATTACAAGGTCTTCAATGCTAGAAGTAATGCGCTCTGATTATGTTCGAACAGCACGCGCAAAAGGACAAAAAATGTTTATTGTTGTTTATAAACACGCACTAAAAAATGCAGTAATTCCAGTATTAACGATTATCGGTTTGCAAACGGGATTGCTGCTAGGTGGCGCTATTTTAACAGAAACTATTTTTAGTTGGCCGGGAATTGGCCGCTATATTTATGACGCGATTGGCTTCAGGGATTATCCTGTTATTCAATCAGGTATTCTTGTCGTTGCATTTATTTTCATCATGATTAACTTAATCGTGGATTTACTTTATACAGTGATTGATCCGCGCATTAAATACAAATAGAAGGGAGTTGCAATGATGACTGGAGCAATGGATGTAAAAAAGGAAACAGCGCCAAGTCGTGAGCGTGTGGCAGGCCCATGGCTAGAAGGGTGGCGTAGCTTCAAAAAAAGCAAAATCTCTCTATTAGGTGCAGGGATTGTTATATTTTTTATTTTACTTGCTATATTTGGCCCATTAATTGCACCGCAAGGTATTAATGAGCAAGATTTAACTAAACGCTTATTGGCACCATCTAAAGAGCATTGGTTTGGTACAGATGATTTTGGACGAGATATTTTCTCCAGAGTTATCCATGGTGCACGAATATCGCTATGGGTAGGATTTTTTGCAGTTATTTTATCTGTTGTTATAGGTAGCTTACTTGGAATTATCGCGGGTTATTATGGTAAGTGGGCAGATACAATTATTTCACGTATCTTTGATATTATGCTTGCCTTCCCTAGTATTTTATTAGCAATTGCAGTAGTAGCGGTGCTAGGCCCATCATTGCAAAATGCATTAATTGCAATAGCGATTATTAATATCCCAAACTTTGGGCGACTCATTCGCTCTAAAGTATTAAGTGTAAAAGAAGAAGAATATATTGTTGCAGCTAAAGCAATCGGTATGCGCGATTCAAGGATTTTATTTTCACATATTTTGCCGAATTCCATCACACCGATTATTGTACAGGGCACACTTGCTATTGCAACAGCGATTATTGAAGCAGCGGCACTTGGCTTCCTTGGGCTAGGCGCTCAGGCACCAGCACCAGAGTGGGGGAAAATGCTAGCAGATGCTCGCCAGTTTTTATTAAATGCTCCGTGGACAATGATTTTCCCAGGCTTGGCAATTATGCTGACAGTTCTAGGCTTTAACCTAATGGGTGATGGACTACGTGATGCGCTTGATCCAAAGATGAAAAGCTAGTATACAACCAATAGCCTTCTACAAGTTAGAAGGTTTTTTTACGATAAAGATAAAGGAACACTTTTCAAGAGAAAACGTCTTATAAAAATAGTGAAAACCTTTTCGGAGCCATTTATTGAATTTTATGTAACATTATTTTAGACTTAATATAATGTTGATAAAACCATTATCTTTTTATAGTTCGAAAATTAAAAAAGGTTCGACATTACTAGTAGATTATTTCTGTACATATAATCTTTCAGTTGATAACACATAATTTAGGAGGGATTTAATTGGGGATTAATTTACAAAAAGGACAGCGTGTCGATTTAACAAAAGGAAATGCAGGGTTAAATAAAATCAAGGTAGGCTTAGGCTGGGACCCTGTTAGCCAAGAAAAAAGCGGTGGCTTCTTAGGCGGTTTATTTTCTAATAGAAATAGTGGCAGCAGTAGAAACATTGACTGTGATGCCTCTGTATTAATGCTACAAAATGATAAGATTTTAGCTGGTGATGATGTTATCTATTTTGGTAAGCTAAAAAGTAATTGTGGCTCTGTTCAGCATTCAGGCGATAATTTGACAGGGGATGGCGATGGTGATGATGAAGTAATTACAATTGAGCTATCGTCTGTGCCAGCACAATATAATAAGCTTGCGTTTGTTGTAAATATATATGACGCAGCAGGACGCAATCAACATTTTGGCATGATTCAAAATGCATATATTCGCGTATATGATGACAGAACTGGCAATGAATTAATTCGCTATAATTTAACAGATAACTATTCGAACTTAACGACGTTAATCTGTGGTGAAATTTACCGTCATAATAATGATTGGAAATTTGCAGCAGTTGGTACAGGCACAAATGATATGAAGCTTGGCGACGTTGTTCGAAGATATCAATAAATAAAATTACTAGGAGGAATAAAGATAATGGCTATTTCATTACAAAAAGGGCAAAAGGTAGATTTAACAAAAACAAATCCAGGGTTAACAAATGTAATTGTAGGTTTAGGTTGGGATACAAATAAATATGATGGCGGAAATGATTTTGATTTAGACTCATCTGTATTTTTACTTGCAGATACAGGTAAAGTAGCAGATCAAAATGACTTTATTTTCTACAATAATACAGTAGGCGGCAACGGTTCAGTAGAACACTCAGGTGACAATTTAACAGGTGTAGGAGAAGGCGATGATGAAGTTGTAAAGGTTGCATTATCACAAGTACCTGCGCATGTTCAACGATTAGCATTTACGGTAACAATTCATGATGCAGAAACACGCAATCAAAACTTTGGTATGGTTTCAAATGCCTACATTCGTATTGTGAATGCTTCCTCCAATGAAGAATTAATTCGCTACGACTTAGGTGAAGATTTCAGTATTGAAACAGCGATCGTTGTAGGTGAATTATACCGTCATAATGGAGAATGGAAATTTAATGCAATTGGTGCTGGCTACCAAGGTGGCTTAGCTGCTTTATGTAATGATTATGGCTTAAGTGTAAACTAAAATTTCATCTTTGACATAGAAAGGGAGATTTTGAATGGCTATACAATTAAGTAAAGGGCAACGTATTGATTTAACAAAGCAGGATCCAAGCCTCAATAGTGTTGGAATTGGCTTAGGCTGGGATGTTAAGCAATTTGATGGCGGACAAGACTTTGACCTTGATGCCTCTGTGTTTTTACTAGATGCATCAGGCAAATGTCGTAATGAGCAAGATTTTATCTTCTATAATAATTTATCAAGCGCTGACCAATCTGTTGTACATACGGGTGATAACCGTACAGGAGAAGGCGATGGGGACGATGAAAAAATTCTTGTCAACTTAAAGCAAGTATCTCCTCAAATTGAAAAAATTGTTGTAACAGTTACAATCTATGATGCAGAGGGTCGTCATCAAAACTTTGGACAAGTGCTAAATGCTTATGTTCGTCTGACAAATGAGGAGTCAGGAGCAGAGGTATTACGCTATGATTTAGGTGAAGATTTTAGCATTGAAACAGCCGTTGTATTTTGTGAGCTGTACCGTCATAATGGCGAATGGAAATTTGCAGCAGTAGGCTCAGGCTATCAAGGTGGGCTAGGGGCATTGGTTAATGCATACGGTCTGCAATAACTATTACATGACATAGTTTTTAGGATTTTAATTGCTGCATTCTTATTGATATTTGTTGTATACAAAATAAATAAGAAAACAGCAGTGTAAACAAGGCACTGTATTGGTCTGTGGAAAAACAGACTGATACAGTGCTTTTTTCAAAGAAGGCATACTACCACTGAGGAGAGGGTTTAATGCAACATTTTGCAACAGACACCAAGGCAATTTTTTATAAGAAACCGCAGCCATTTACGAAATGGGAAACATCTGATATTTTGGCGTATGCCTTAGGGGCAACATTGTATATGCCTGCTTCCAAGCCAAATATTGTGAGCTTAATCCAATCTCAAAAATATAAAGAGCTAACTTCGCTTGTCATTGATTTAGAGGATGCTGTAGGAGATGCAGAATTGCAAGCTTGTGAAGCAAAGCTAATTGATGATATTAGTGAATTATATACACTCTATAGCGATCAACAGCTATTGCCACAAAACTTACCATTAATTTTTATACGGGTGCGTCATCCAGAGCAATTAAGGCATTTAACAACGACATTAGGTAAAAAGCAAGAAATACTAACAGGCTATGTGTTTCCAAAATTTACAGCCACGGAGGGAGCACGTTATTTTGAGCTGCTAGAACAAACAATTTTAGAACATAATGTAACTTTATACGGTATGCCCATTTTAGAAAGCCGTGAAATATTATATAAAGAATCTCGCCTGGCTGCATTATTAGCGATTAAAGCTATTTTGCAGCAATACCAGACGCGTGTCTTAAATGTGCGTATAGGTGCAACGGATTTCTGCGGGATATATGGGATTCGTCGAAGAATAGATTCGACCATTTATGATATTAGTGTTATTCGAGATTGTATTGCCGATATTGTTAATATTTTAGGACGTGAGGAGGACGGATTTATTATATCTGGACCTGTGTGGGAATATTTTAGTCATCCACGCGTTTTAAAGCCTGCGTTAAGAGTGACACCGTTTAGTGAGAAGGGAGCGCTCAATACTCGAAAAGCATTGCTCGATGAATGCTTAGATGGCTTAATAAAGGAAGTGTTAATGGATAAACAAAATGGCATTATGGGGAAAACGATTATTCATCCTAGTCATATTCGAGTTGTCCATGCACTTTATGCCATTTCATATGAGGAGTATTTAGATGCACTAAGTATTGTTGAAAATAATGATGGTCATAAAGGTGTGATGAAAAGTCATTATGCCAATAAAATGAATGAATTTAAACCACATATGAGATGGGCAAAGCGAATTTTACAACAGGCACATGTCTATGGTGTTTATCATGAAACTGTTGATTTTGCCTCATTATTATTAAATTCTGAAATAGGTGGTAGTATGTATGCAACAACCAATGAGTAGGCTTAATATTTTACCAAATTATACAATCGATATTGCAATCAGCCATAATCCTTATAATTTTGCTCTTACAGATTTATTTAAAATGGCAGCTCGTATCAATAAAAAAAGACAATTTTTATTTGTTAGTACCGTTCTTGGTAAGCATCTAGCTGTCCGTCCACAGGTGCCGTTATTAACAGGTAGTCTGTTAGCTCTTATGTATCATCAGCATCTTACAGGTCAACAAGCAGATGCTACACCAAACGTTGTGGCAGCTTTAAAAGAAGGCACGAGGCTGGAAAATAGAATGGATGGTTATGTAAAGCTAGATGAAACAACATTATTTATTGGCTTTGCTGAAACAGCGACTGCGCTAGGGCATGCCGTATTTAATACATTCCAATCAAATGCTATATATATTCATACAACACGTGAGGTGCTGCCTGATTTGGAGCCATTTGTAACATTTGAGGAAGAGCATTCACATGCGACAAGCCACCGAATCTATACAGAGCAGCCTGAAGCTTTTATGCAGGCACAGCGTATTGTGCTCATTGATGATGAGCTTACGACTGGCAACACGGTCATTAATATTATTGATACGTTACGCAAGAAATTCCCTTCCGTCAAGCACTATGCCGTGCTAGCTATTTTAGATTGGCGGTCTGAGCAGCAGCAAATGGTCTTTCAGCAATTAGAGCAGCAATGGGGCATTACGATTGATTTTCTAGCAATTATGTGTGGGCATTTTAGCTGCAATGGCACACCAGCTTTAACAAAAAGGCAGCCTGAAATAGCAACAGATATGGCGCAAGAGATAACATTGTTACCTATTCAGCAAACTATGGAGCAGAAGCTTTATCGTTCGATTGCTGAAAATGGTCTTGTGAATCAGCAACCTTATCTAGCAGCTACAGGAAGGTTTATGCTAACATCAGAGCAGCATTTTCAACAAAAGGAAGCTTTGCAGGCAATTGGTCAGCAATTAACAAGCTTGCGAACAGGTGGCCCAGCACTTGTTATTGGAACAGGTGAGTTTATGTATATTCCTATGCAAATAGCCACCTACTTAGGTGAGGATGTTTATGTTCAATCAACAACACGTAGTCCAATTTATTGTACAGGTGAAGATAGCTATACAATTACAGAAAAACTAGCCTTTGATAGTCTGGAAAATAACGGTGTAACGAATTATTTATACAATGTGCAAAGTCAGCCATATTCGGAACTTTTCGTGATGGTGGAACGTATAGCAAAGAAAGAGGTTGTGGCGCAAGCAGTAGCAGCATTGCAAGCAGTCAGCACTGCAAAGATTTATGTAATTTGTATGCATGAGTGGGAGGTAGTAGCACAATGATATCAACTTTACAGCCAGATCAAATGGGCAGCTATGCACAAGAGGATGTTGTTTTTTTATTGCGTGATATTGGTCATCGACTACTTGAGCTAGAGAATGATCGACGAGAGCAACTTATTCAATCAGGCACACATTATTCTGAAATGCTACCAGTGGAAGTGCAGCCATCAGCCACATATATGAATCTTTTTTACAAAGCGCTAGATGCTTATGCAGCAAGAATAGCGCTAGCTGTTGGTGTAGTGGCAGAGCAAATTGTGCAAAGCAGAGGATTAGAAAATTTAGTGCTTGTAAGCTTAGCAAGAGCAGGTACACCGATTGGAATTTTAATAAAACGCTATATTGAAAAGCGCTATCAGGTGCAGATACCTCATTATTCTATTTCGATTTTGCGTGGTCGTGGTTTTGATACAGTAGCGATTCGTTATATATTAGCAAAGCATCCTTTAGGCTATCTTCAATTTATTGATGGCTGGACAGGTAAAGGTGCTATTACCAATGAATTACAACAATCTTGCAAAAAATTTAATGCCCTATATAACACACAGCTAAATGCTGATTTAGCTGTCTTAGCTGACCCTGGACATTGTGCGTCCATCTATGGTACGCGTGAGGATTTTCTCATTCCATCGGCATGTTTAAATTCAACGGTATCTGGATTAGTGAGCAGAACAGTATTAAATTTGCAGTTTATGGATAAGGATGATTTTCATGGTGCAAAATACTATAAGGAATTAGAGGCTGTAGATGTTTCAAATTTATATATAGAGCGTATTGTAGCCTGCTTTGAGGCAGTACAGGAAAACATTACATTACCACCACCCTTACCAATTACATGGGAGGGCATGCAATCGGTTGAAAGAATTCAACAAGATTTCGATATTGAAAATATTCATTTTATTAAGCCTGGTGTTGGAGAAACGACAAGAGTTTTACTGCGACGCATACCTTGGAAAATTTTAATTAATCCGCAGCATACGGTTGAACTGGAACATATTTTATTATTAGCACAGGAAAAAAATGTAGCCATTGAAGAATATACAAATATGTCTTATGCATGCTGTGGCTTAATCAAAGAATTATAGAGGAGTCCAATTATGATACTATTTACATCAGATTTAGATCGAACATTGATTTATTCTCAACGCATGCTGGAAATGTTTCCACCAGCAACAGCACCTGTTATTGTTGAACATAAGGGGAATGAAGCGAAGAGTAGGATGACCGATGCCACGGTCCCCCTATTACAGCAAGTACATCAGCAAACATTATTTGTACCAGTGACAACAAGAGCATTGCATCAATATAAGAGAATTCATTTTATTGCCGAGCTATGTCCTGCCTTTGCTATTACAAGTAATGGGGGTACAATATTAGAAAAGGGTCAGCCGAGTGAAAAATGGGCTGCATTGTTAGCACAGCGTATTGAGGATTCTTCCATACCGCGTGAGGATATGTTAAAGCATTTCGATGCGGTAAAATCCGATATTTGGCTGCAGCGTTCATTGTATATTGATAATCTTTTCTATGTACATCATGTAGATATTGATGTTTTTCAGCAGGATGAACTACAAGCAATGATTCAAGAGTTTGATGCATATGGTTGGTCTGTGCTACTGCAAGGGACAAAATTATATATAATGCCAAAGGTGCTGACAAAGGAAGCGGCAATAGAATATATCAAACAATTTTGTACATATGATATGCATATAGCAGCGGGCGATTCAATGATGGATTATGGAATGCTAGCAATGGCTGATGTAGCATTTACGCCATATCATGGTGATTTAAAGGATAAGCAGCCAGCTGTACTAGCAAATACAACGTATTCCACATATACTGGTGAAGCATTTACAAAGAATTTACTAGAAACCGTGTTACAACTAGCAGTAAAACAAACGATTGTATAGATCATTAAAAAACAGCTGCTTAATAGCACAAGAACGATGTGAAGGATGATTTTTGAGGAGGTGGCGTTTGTATGCAAGCAATCACAATTAAACCAGTGTTGGAGCGTCATCCTGATGATTGGCTGCAGGCATTTCAAGATTCACCAAAGAATCGTGCATTTTATGAGGAAACAGCTCAGCAAATAAGCTTTAGCCGAATTGCTGTGCGCGTTTTAGGTGTACCTATCGAAGAAGATGACTATTTTAATTCATTATTTAATTTATCACAAAACGAGCATATCCATATTTTAAGTGAAGAATTAAATAAATATATTGAGCAAAAAGACTTTCAGGCTATCCAAGCGATTTTAGCGCAACATCAGCAAGCACCTAAAGGGCTGTCAATTAATCGTTTAGTTGCGATGATGTATGGCTATCAGTTAATTCCTAAGCATGATGATAGTACCATGAATCGACATTTACAGCTAGCAACCATTAAAGTTGTGGAGCTTTTTCAACAGCAGCAGGCATTGGGGCTACTTGCCAATGAATTTCGCCGCTTTTTAATTGATATGGTGAAATGGCTGAAAAACCATTGGATTCAATGGACAAAATCAATGAAGCCAACAGATGACTTTCCTAAAGTGGTTTGGTATGGTGAAACGACCATTAGTCAACGTTATTTTTTATTATTATTAATGGAGCTTGGATGTGATGTGTTAATTTTCCATCCAGCGAAAATAGATGAATTTGCAGAAATTGATGCAACAGATACATTTTCGATTACATACTCATATGCAAATCACACAACGTTACAGCCATTCCCTGATAAGCTGCGTGATCGGCAAGCAACTGTTGGCTATCGTTCTAGTCAGCATTTTGAACAATTGATGCACGATCAGCAATCAGGTGTTTATAAGCCTTGGCAATTTAAAGATTTTATGCCACGTTCATTGACATTAAGAATGACCTATGATGATATTTTTATCTATGCAAAGGAAAAGGCACTTGTTCGTCCACAATTTGAAGTGATAGGGAATGAAGTTGTGATTCCTGTTATCTTTGCAAAGGTTAGTGGCGTTTCAAGTCAACGTGAAGAATACTGGTATTATATGCATCAGCTACTAGCGAATCCACAAACTGTTTTTATCAAGGAATTTCCATATACAAAAACAAGCAAAGCCAATTACCATTTTCATTATCAACACTGCTTAGTAAATGGTGAGCTATCGATAGAGCGTATTATGCAAAGTGATTGGTGGCAGTATGATGAGTTAACATTGGAGTTACAGCGTGCCATTGCCCATACAATCAAAACTTCGTGTGAACAGCCGATGCTCAAGCAAGAGCCAAATGAAACATTGTATCATTTACAGCTATTTATCTTTAAACAATTAACGATGATTCCACAGGAGATCTTGCGCCTACTGCAAGGCTTTGACTACGCACAGGAAGTACCTAAACTTGTCTTATACCAAGCACCGCAACAGCCAGCCTTGTCACGTGAGGATATTGTATTACTAGCATTTTTAAATCGTTTCGGTGTGGATATTATTTTTTATAATCCAACAGGCAAGCTTGATTTAGAAAAGCATTTACAGGAGGATTGCTACGATATACATCGACTAGAGCATATGCTATTTGATCTGCAATATGAAGAGCCAAAGCAAGATAAAAATGCACCTGATACTATTATTAAAAAGCTCTTTAATCGATTTTTTTAATAGATAGAAAGGAGGCTTACAAAATAATGATGTTGGAGCAGCTAACAGCAGAAACTGCAGCAACCGTGAAGCAGCAATTAAAAGAGAGTGCTGAAGTACAGCAAATTGCTAATGGCATTAATATAAAAAACCAGCTAGAGCTAATGGAACTAGGAAAAGCGCCTGCAACGAAGCTATCCCATTTCTCAGATCAAATTTTAAAGATGATAGGAAATTCGAAAGTGAATGAGTCAGGTGAATTATTAAAGCAGCTTGAAGCCTTAATGGCAAAATTCGATAAAAAAGAAGTGATTGAGCAGAGAGGCTTTTTTAGAAAGCTATTTAAACAGAAACCTAAAAACGACGAAGATTTGTTTGCAAAATATAATACACTTGGTAGAGATATTGAAAAGATTCATTATCAATTTGTGCTGATGGAAGAGGAATTGGCGAAGGATAATCGGATGCTTGCTCGCTTATATAATGAGGATTTAACGTTTTATCTGGAGCTTGAGAAATATATTGTAGCAGCAGAGCTAAAGTTACAGGAAGTAACAACTACGCTTATACCAATGTATGAAAAGCAGAGCACAGCAGGCAACCAGATGGCTAAGATGGAGTTAAATAATCTACAAGCCATTGCTGAAATGCTGGCACAGAAGATAGATGAGCTGGAGAAGTCACGTATGGTTGCAATTTTAGCGGCTCCACAAATTGAGATGCTGCGTAATGGGAATAGTGAGCTGATTGAGCAAATTAATGGAGCCTTTGTAAAGACTATCCCTGTTTTTAAAATGAGTATTATCAATGCTATGAATGAAAAACGTCAGCAATTACAAAATCAATCAGCAGCGGCCTTTGAAAATCGGATGAAGCAATATGGAGGCGCAAATAATGATGCAGTTCAATTAAGCACTTCTTTGGCACAGCAGCCAGCTACAACACAAACACTTGAAGAAGTATGGGATACAATTATTTCAGGTATTACTAACTATCGTAAATTGCGCGATAAGCAGGTAGCCCAGCGTCAGCAGGCAGAACAGCAGCTAATAGCATTACGTCATTAACCACTATCCACCAAGCCAGCATCGGCTTTTCCTAAATGATGCTGGCTTTTATATATAAATCACTTATTATTTTCTACCAGCCTGCCAAGAAAGCCCCCAATTATAGGCTTTGTCCATATCCTGATGTCCACTAAAATAATCAACAAGACGTTCCACTTTAAAGGTTTCATTATTGACATTTTCAATCATAGCAATCGCACACATATTTTTGCCATTCCGATGTTCATTTAAACGCACTTCAATATTAGGGCCTGCTCCGTAATTGACGGTTACAACGCCATCTGCTTCAGACCAATTTGCTACCCCTTCATAAATAAAGGCATAGACTAGCACACGCTTAATATCGCTTACCTTATTTCCATTAATGCGTAAATTTTCTCCACCACTTACCATACCCGTACGATCATCACCGTCTAATTCAATAAAAGGCGGGGTATGCAAGCTACCAAATAAATTACCAAGAGCTTGTACACAGCTTTTGCTACCATCCGTTAATTCATATAAACAGCCTAAATCTAAATCAATCTGACCATTTGATTTTGCGCCAAATAAAGAAGATAAAAACCCGCCAGAGGGTTTTGCTGCTTGCTGATTCCAATTTAAGTTAATTAGAATTTCCCCAATTTCCTGCTGTTGTGATTTTGTTAAGTTTACTGATTGCCCTTTTTTCGTTAACTCTATTTTCCCTAAATTCACCATATTCTATATCGCCTCCTATTGTTATATACATTATACTTAATTGATGAAATATTCACAATTTTATAGATAAAATATAAAAAAACGACAAATTGGATTTTCCCAATCTGTCGTTTTCTATAATTAGATAAATTCTTCCTCAAACTCCACATTAATTTCATGTCCGTGATGATTTTGATAAGATACAATGAGCGTATCAAGATGCTCTAAGTTTTCCTCGTAATCTAAAATTCGCGATAAAATATAGAGCAAGTGGTAGCTTGAAAACTCTGTATCGCCTTCCTCGCGCGCAAAGTTAATTTGCTTAATAAAAATCTCCATCAGTTCATTTCTTTGGACATAGTCAATGCTTTTACTCCACTCCGAATGCTCAGGCTTTAATTTTCCTGTATATTTTAACAGCAGTTGCTCATGGTATGTGAGCAAGGAATCAAGCCGCTCCTGAATCATTAAATGAAATTGCGTTGGTAGTTGAGCTAATTCATTTTCATGTTTATGCAAGCGTTGTAGCAGCTCTAAGCTTCGTTTAGAGGTTAAAATCATTTGGCGATAAACAACTAGCTTGCGTGCTTTTACATATTTTTTATTTTTAAAGTAGTTTCGCTCTTCTTTATATAATTCATAAAGTGCATCCACTCGCAGCATACGACTTTTAAATTTACTTAATGCTCCCTTTGTGGATGTATGCTCAGAAGCTTGGCGTACAGCAAGTCGTGTCCAGCGAATAATATCATCCTGTAAAATATAAATTTTACGGAATAGCTTTACCTCATATTTTGGTGGTAAAAACACAAGATTGACAACAAATGCTGCCAATACTCCAATTAATATTGTGCAAAAGCGTATCAATCCAAAGGTTAGAAAGTCATCCCTTTGAAACTCCATAATAGCAACAACAGATACGAGTGCCAGTGACAACGATTTTTCAAGTTTAAACTTTAACATGACACCAATTGTTATAATAACAGCTATACCAATAGCAACAACGTGATGACCAAAAAGTAGACCAAATACAACAGCAATAGCAGCGCCTATAATATTTGCTTGTACTTGTTCTACAATGGTTTGATAAGAGCGATAAATAGAAGGCTGAATCGCAAAAATTGCTGCAATCCCAGCAAAAACAGGTGAAGGTAGATTTAACAATTCTGCAATAAACAGTGCTAATACAATAGCTACACCAGTTTTAAATACGCGGGCACCTAATTTCATAGAAAATGGATGTCCTTTCTGTCTAAAATTTTTAAGCTTCTTTACATTATAGAAGGAAGTGCTTATAAAATACATAGATTTGCATGCGGGAATGAAAAAAGGCGACTTCCGTTAGCAAGCCGCCTTTAAACTGTCACCTAATTACAATTGGGAAAAAGCGTGATCTACAGCCTTAATCGTTTCAAGAATATCTGCCTCTGTATGTTCAGTTGTTAAGAACCATGCCTCATATTTGGAAGGTGCTAAATTAATACCCTGTTCAAGCATTAATTTAAAGAAGCGGCCAAATACTTCACCATCCGTATTTTCTGCCTGCTCATAGTTTTCTACCTGCACATCGGTAAAGTAAACAGTCAATGCTCCTTTCAGACGATTAACCGTTATTGTGATATTATGCTTTTTTGCCGCAGCTAAAATGCCTTGCTCCAAAATACCGCCAAGGCGATCCATTTCATCATAAATACCCGGTGTTTGTAGCACTTCAAGGCAGGCGATACCAGCTTGCATAGATGCAGGGTTTCCAGCCATTGTCCCGGCTTGGTATGCTGGACCGAGTGGAGCAACTGTTTCCATAATATCTTTACGACCGCCATATGCACCGATTGGCAACCCGCCACCAATAACTTTTCCAAGTGCTGTCAGGTCAGGTGTTAGGCCAAGTAAATTTTGAGCACCGCCATAATGGAAGCGGAATGCTGTAATCACCTCATCGTAAATTGTTAAAGCACCTTTTTCCTTTGCAGTCGCATGAACAAGCTCTAGGAAGCCTAGCTTTGGCTCAACAATACCAAAGTTCCCTACAATTGGCTCTATTAGGATCGCCGCAATTTGCTCTCCCCATGTATCCATTGCCTCTATAAAGGCTTCAGGATTATTGAAAGGCACAGTAATTACTTCTTCCGCAGTAGAAGTTGTAACACCTGCTGAATCTGGTGTTCCTAATGTAGCAGGTCCAGAGCCCGCAGCTACTAATACTAAATCAAAGTGCCCATGGTAGCAGCCCGCAAATTTCATAATTTTCGTACGTCCTGTATAGGCACGCGCAACACGAATAGTTGTCATAACAGCCTCTGTACCTGAGTTGTTAAAGCGCACTTTATCCATTGAGGGAATTGCCTCTTTCAGCATTTTAGCAAATGTCACTTCATATTCAGTTGGTGTTCCAAACAATGTACCATTTTCGGCTGCATGTGCAATTGCTTTGGCGATATGTGGATGACCATGTCCAGTTACAAGAGGTCCATATGCTGCAAGATAGTCAATATAACGATTGCCATCTACATCCCAAAAATAAGCGCCTTTCCCGCGAGCCATTGCCACAGGAGAACCGCCACCTACTGCCTTATATGAACGTGAGGGGCTGTTTACCCCACCAACGATATGTTGTAGTGCCTCTGCATGTAGTGCTTCGGATTTTGCATGATTCATAAGTATTGCCTCCTAAAATTTTATCTGCTATCTATTGTAGACCTATCAGTGTAAGAAATCCAAAAAAAATGAAGAGATATGACTTGATTTATGACTTAGAGTAAAATAGAACCTACAAAGGAGGAGATGAACATGACTGTAATAGAAGGACAAAAAGCACCAGACTTTTCTTTAATAAATGAAAAAGGGGAGTTAGTGCATTTAGCAGATTTCATAGGACAATATGTGATTTTATATTTTTATCCAAAGGATATGACACCAGGCTGTACAACAGAGGCATGTGATTTTCGTGATAAATTTGAGGATTTCAGCCAGTTGAATGCTGTTATTCTCGGCGTAAGTCCAGATGATGCTAACAAACATACAAAGTTTATTGATAAGCATAAGCTACCATTTTCATTGTTGGTAGATGAGGATCATAAGGTGGCTGAAGCTTATGGTGTCTGGGTGCTCAAGAAAATGTATGGACGTGAATTTATGGGGGTTGAGCGCTCAACATTTTTGATTGATCCGGAAGGAAAGCTAGAGAAAGCTTGGCGCAAAGTACGCGTGAAAAATCATATTGAAGAAGTGTATGCTTATTTAGCAGAGCAGGAGGCGACAACATGAGAATTTATTTTACGTTTGAACCAAGACCTGATTTACGTGAGCCATTGCTAGCACAATTTCCACAGGTGGACTTTATTTTTGAAAATGGTTTATCGAATGAAGAGCTAGCTAAAGCAGATGTGTTAGTTACATATGGTGAAGATTTAACAGAAAATAATATCCAATATGCAACTAACTTAAAGTGGATTTTTGTAGCATCCGCAGGCATTGAAAAAATGCCTGCGCAAGCCATTATGGAGCGAGGAATTTTAGTATCGAATGTTCGTGGTATTCATAAAACACCAATGGCAGAATCGATGCTAGCACATATTTTAGCTATTAAGCGTGCATTGCCTTGGATATATGAGCAACAAAAAATGAGTGAATGGTCAAAAAAAGCAAAACAAACAGAATTACGTGATAGCACAGCGCTTATTTTAGGACCAGGTGCGATTGGTTCAGAGGTTGGTCGCTTATTGCAAGCCTTTGGTGTAGCAACAGTGGGCTGTAATCGTTCCGGTAAAGAAGCACCTTATATGGATAAAATGGTTAGCTTTGTACAATTAATCGAAGCATTGCCAAGTGCGGATATTGTTATTTCGGTACTACCGAAAACAGAGGAAACGACACATTTATTAAAAGAAGAGCATTTTGTAGCTATGAAAAACAATGCTATTTTTATGAATTTTGGCCGAGGTAACTTAGTTGATGAAAAGGTATTGATTCAAGCTATTCAGGCGGAAGAATTTGGCTATGCTGTGTTAGATGTTTTTGAGGAAGAACCCTTGCCAGCGGATCATCCATTATGGACATTCCCAAATGTTGTTGTATCCCCACATATATCAAGCCATTCATCTCGTTATGTGGAGCGCAGTTTAGAGATTTTTAAACCAAGCTTAGCTAAATGGTTAAAGGGAGAAACCGATTTAGAAAATGTCATGGATTTATCAAGAGGATACTAAGAAATTTTTAAGATTGAGTGGGAAGAAGAAATGTATGATTGTTGACGAAGCAGGGGGAATTCGATACACTATTTATAACAATTATAAATTAATAATACTTATGGAAGAGGTGCATGACGATGTCTGCAACGCATTTACAAGATGCACTTGACACGTTAAAAACAACTGGTGTACGTATTACCCCTCAACGTCATGCTATTTTGGAATATTTGATTCAATCAATGGCACATCCTACTGCCGATGAAATTTATAAAGCACTTGAAGGAAAGTTTCCTAATATGAGTGTAGCAACTGTTTATAACAACCTACGTGTATTTCGTGAGGTAGGTCTTGTAAAAGAGCTTACTTATGGAGATGCCTCAAGCCGCTTTGATTTTGTAACAAATGATCATTACCATATGATCTGTGAATGTTGCGGTAAGATTGTTGATTTCCATTATCCTGGACTCGACGAAATTGAGCAATTTGCATCACAGGTTACAGGCTTTGATGTGCATTCGCATCGTTTAGAGATATACGGCACTTGTCCATCATGTAAAGGTGCTATTGCTAAGGTACAATAAAAAATCCTAGCTCCTAAAAAAGGGCTAGGATTTTTTTGTTTTATTATTATAGGATTGGTCAAACTCTTTACCTTCAAGAGTAGGATCAAGCGTTAACGGTTCATTGCAGTACATGCACATATCTACGCGACCTAAAACTTTTGTATGTTTATGACAATTAGGGCACTCAACTTGCACAGCTCTTGTTGATAGCAAGCCAATCCAAGCGTAAACAACTGTACTACCAATAATGCATAGTACCCCTAATGTCATGAAAATTAGCACGAGTATCGGGCTATTTTTAAAGAAAATGCCCCCATACATCACAACAAAGCCGATGAAGATTAACGCTAATGCGAATGAACGAATTTTATTAATTTTACTTTTATAAGGTTTCATTTTTCATCTTGCCTCCCAATCTAAAATCTACTATAACATATAAGGACAAAGTATTTTAGCTTTGAGATGGATGAAAGCAGGAATACTTTTAGAGTATGTCGAATTTTTAACGGAACACAGGGAGCTAAAGAAATAAAGGAGGGCTGAGCGTGGAACAAGTATTGCGTCCAATCTATCAAGAGCGTGCAAGTCAGTCGAATACGTTAGGCGTTATTTTAGTGGAAAAGCGTGAAGAGCAAAGTAATGTTACAGATACATTCGATACAGTTTTGCTGATTATTGTAAAAGAAGCAGAGCAGCCAGTTTTTTCGAAACATTACTTATATGAAGGAAATAAAGTCGCTCTACATACTGTTACGGAGAAATTGATAAGAAAATGGTTACTCATTGGTTCTAATAAGAAGGTAGTCGATTGGATATTCTTTGGCAGAGTATTATTTGATCGCAATGAATTTTTGCATAAGTTAAAAATAGAGTTACAGGAATTCCCTTTCAATGGTCGTAAAATAAAAACAGGTATTCAATTCTCAAAGCTTATTCGACGTTATTTAGAGGGGAAAGAATACTTTGATAAAGGAAGCTACTTAGATGCTTATAATCATGTAGTTGATTCCTTACATCATTTAGGGCGTTTATCAATCATTGATAGTGGACTTTATCCAGAAGTAACTGTTTGGGCACAGGTAAAAAAAATTGAGCCAGCGATCTATAAGCTGTACGAGGAGCTTATAACGAGTAATGAACCAATTGAAAAGCGACTAGAGCTATTATTTTTAGCAAGTGAGTTTTTAATTCACTCTCGCACAAGAGATGGTGCACAACATATACTAGAGGTTATGCAATCGAAGGAAACATGGTCAATTCAAGAGCTACATGATCATCATGAGCTTGTAAATTATTCAGTAGATTTAGAAGTGTTTGTAGAGTATTTGGTGGATAAAGGCTATATTCAAGTAGAACCAGTTGTTGCGAAAAATGATATGATTTTTCATCGTCACTACAAGGTAAATAAAGATGCTCTAGAAATAGGGCAATGATTGTAGTATGCTTGTAATCGAGGTATAAAAAAATGCCTCGATATTTTTTTAGAAAAATAGTTGACGAATACTATCTTGGTATTGTATTATATTAATTGTCGCTAAGACATAACGGAAAACTCAATAATAAAATGCAAATAACTTTTTTAAAAAAAGTGATTGACATGATTTGAGTGAAATGTTAATATGAAGAAGTCGCTGAAAAACGACTGAAGCAAAATATGAACCTTGAAAACTGAACAAGCAAAACGTAATCAATAAATTTTAGTAGCTTACTTTGGTAAGTGAACGAAATAAATTTGGACATCGAATGAAGATGAGATGCCAGCAAAACAATTTGAGCAAATCAAATTTCTTTTTATGGAGAGTTTGATCCTGGCTCAGGACGAACGC
>NZ_JBIWBA010000018.1:0-87909 GCF_044760715.1 Lysinibacillus sp. NPDC098008 | reverse complement strand
TTTTTTCATTTTTTTAGTGAAAAAGAGAATCCCACAGGAAAGGCGATAAATCGCCTTTCCTGTGGGATTTTGTATTTGGGTGTGAATAATTAGGGATATTGATTGTTTCAAGCACTGTTTCCACATGGTCTATTTTTTTAATTTCTTGTATTTGATCGTCTGTTAGTTGTGTAGTATCACCGTACACTTGAATTTTTGTTACGGTTTCATTTGAAAGAATTTCATTGCGTAATGATTCCTGTAAGCCAAAGCCAACTGATGCTAAAACAATTAAAAAGGCACAGCCCATTGTTGCAGCTAATATCGTCATAAAAACACGTAATTTATTTTTCTTAATATGTTGCGTCACAAAATCTAATTGATCCTTAAATAACATAATTAAGCCTCCTCCTTTACAAGTTCCCCATCATACATACGGAAGCGGCTATGTGCAATTGTCGCAACCTCTTCATCATGGGTAATAATAATGAAAGTTAGCCCTAATTCTCGATTTAAGCTTTGAATAAGCAGCAAAATATCTTGCTCTGTTTCAGAATCCAGACTTCCTGTTGGCTCATCTGCCAGCAGTATTGGCGGATTTGTAATAAGGGCACGCGCAATACTTACTCGTTGCTGCTGACCTCCTGATAGCTCATTTGGATAATGGTCTGCAACCTCTGTTAAGCCAACCTTGTCCATTAATTTCTTAACCTTTTCTTTCCGTATAGCTTTGCGTAAGCCTTGTAATTTTAATGGAAGCTCGATATTTTCAAAAGCCGTTAAGCCCGGCATCAATTGAAAGTTTTGAAAAATAAAGCCAAATTGGCGTAAGCGAAACGCAGCACTTTCTGTTTCATTAAGATAGGCCGTTTCTTTCCCATTTACTTTAATTGACCCTTGCTCAGCCTTCATAAAGCCAGCTAAAGTTTGTAATAACGTAGATTTCCCAGAGCCGCTTTTCCCTACAATGGCTACAATTTCTCCTTTTTGAACCTCAAAGTTTACACCCTTTAATACAGGAACTTGTTTTTCCTTGCCTTTTTTACCAATTAAAAATGTATGTTGTAAGTTTTCAACTTGAATCATTTGTCAATAACCGCTCCTTTCTTATTTCATTTTCCATTGTAGAAAATAAATCTTAATAAAGAAGGAGGATAAAAATGAAGATATTCTTAAGAATAGTAAGGACATTTTCCTTCCTTTACATTATCTCTACGATTCTACATACAATATCTGTAGCTACAATGCTTATCATCGTTATTTTGTGAACAAGTTATATTACAGAAATGTAAATTTTCATGTCGAATATAAAATTTTTATGTAGAAATCCTAAAGTTTTTGTTATGATAGTAAAGTTTAGAAGCTGATTAACTTTTTATATCCAGGAGGATTCGATTTACATGCTTAACTCAAAAAAACAAGACCCTTTCTTTATTGCGCTGCATAAAATTGCTGAAAATATGAGAGAGGCTGTACATTACGCAAATGATTTTCGTATTAACAGTGTAGCTGACCTAAAAGAGATTAGCATTACAATGAAAAATTACGAAACTGCTGGCGATAAGCTTATTCATGAACTAATCGTAATGCTCAATAAGTCGTTTATGACACCGATTGAGCGTGAAGATATTTTAGAGTTTGCCATTCGTATGGATGACGTGCTAGACGGTACAGAGCATTGTATTGCACACTTTGAAATGTTTTCACTGACAGAAATTGATGAAGCTATGCGTATTTTCTTAGGCTATATTTCTAAAAGTGCTGATGAAATCGTGAAGGCAACAGAGGAGTTAAAGAAGAAAAATTTAGTTGGCATGCGTCCACACGCAATTCTTATTAAAGACTATGAACGTGAATGTGACGAAGTACAACGTTCATCCATTAAACAATTGTTTTTAAATGAAAAAGACCCAATTCGCATTATTAAATTTAAAGATATATACGAACAACTTGAAGATATCGCTGACTATTGTCAAAACGTAGCAAATACGATGGAAACAATTATCATGCGTAACGCATAATTAGGAGATGGGCATTTTACAATGAATACAATTATTATACTAACCGTATTGGTCGTCATCTTTGCCCTAACATTTGACTTTATCAATGGTTTTCATGATACAGCAAATGCTATCGCAACTTCGGTTTCCACAAGAGCACTGCCACCTCGTGTTGCAATCATGATGGCAGCAGTTATGAACTTTATTGGTGCAATTACCTTTGTAGGTGTTGCCAAAGCTCTTACAAAAGACATTGTAGACCCGTTTTCTTTAAATGCCTTTGAAGGAGATACAACAGGCTCGGTTGTTATATTAGCTGCATTGATTTCAGCTATTATTTGGAATTTATTAACATGGTACTTTGGTATTCCATCTAGTTCTTCACATACATTGATTGGTTCGATTGCTGGTGCTGCTATTGCATCTGCTGGCTTCAATGTTTTAAACTATGGCGGCTTTACTAAAATTATTTTGGCATTAGTTCTATCGCCAATACTTGCTATTTGTGCTGGCTTTATTATGATGACACTGTTTAAATTATGGTTTAAAAACTTAAATTTGTATCGTACAAATAAAGGCTTCCGTACATTACAAATCTTTACAGCAGCCATTCAATCATTTACACATGGCACAAATGATGCCCAAAAAGCAATGGGTATTATGACGATGGCATTAATTGCTGGCGGCTTGCATACAGGAGATGAAATTCCTTTCTGGGTACGAGCAGCAGCAGCTACAGCAATGGGGCTAGGAACCTCAATAGGTGGCTACAAAATTATTAAAACAGTGGGCGGCAAAATTATGAAAATCCGCCCTGTTAATGGTGTTGCGGCAGATTTAGCATCCGCAACTGTAATTTTTGGCGCTACATTGATTCATTTACCAGTATCAACAACACATGTTATTTCCTCATCTATTATGGGTGTTGGCTCTGCACAGCGTGTACGTGGTGTCAACTGGGGTATGGCTCGAAAGATTGTTACAACTTGGGTTATTACAATGCCAATTTCAGCCGTTATGGCATCCATTATTTATTTCTTATTATCATTATTCTTCTAACAATAAGACTCCTGTCCAGAAAACGGACGGGAGTCTTTACTTTGTCACACGACAAAATATGACACATCCATTACACTAATTGAAAAGGAGGATGTTGATACAACTATGAAAACTTTTTCAGCTTTTATCACAGCACATGCTAAAGCAATTGTAGTAATCTGGCTTATTATTTTTCTAGCAATGGCTTTTTTTGCTTTACAACTGCCATCTAAACTTCAAGGCGATGGTTTTTTTGTTGAAGCCGATCATACATATGTGACAAATAAGCTAGCAGAAACCTTTGATTTGCCTTCAGATACGATTTTGATTGTCTTTGATCCAGCAGAAGATCAAAAAATAGAGCACACCTTAAAGAAACTCGACAATATAGAAGAAATTCATTCCATCCAGTCACCTTTAGAAGATGCTTCATTGCGTAAAGATGGTATTGCCTATGCAATGGTTCATTTAAAAAATGATAGTGATAACCTTCCTGATATTGTGAAGGAGTTTCGTTCATCTATTGAAGAAGATGGTGTTCATATTACAGGAGGGCCTGTTATTTCTGCCGATATTAATACAGCTAGCCAAAAGGATTTAGCCTCAGCTGAAGCGATTGGGCTACCAATTGCCATTATCGTGCTATTACTAGCTTTCGGTACTGTTATTGCCTCTATTTTACCTATTGTTATTGGCATTGTTACAGTTGTTACTGCCTTTGGTATAATGACATTGCTTAGCGGCAGTATGAATCTATCCATTTTTGTCTTAAATATTGTCCCAATGCTTGGGCTTGCATTAAGCATTGATTTTGCGTTGCTGTTTATCAATCGTTACAGAGAGGAGCGCACGCATACCTCTGTTGTACAAGCCATTGAAATTGCTGTACAGACAGCAGGACGCTCCATTATTTTCTCTGCTGTCTGTGTCATGATTGGGCTTGGTGCGATGATTGTTATTGATGTAGAGATTTTCCATAATATTGCCCTAGGAGGCACAATTGTTGTTTTATTAGCTGTGCTTTCTGGCTTAACACTACTGCCTGCCACAATGATGCTGTTAGGCGACCGCCTGAATAAATGGCGTTTACTACGTGTAAAGCCAGGTGGTGCTAATCGTTGGCGTGGCTTTGCAGGCTTTGTGATGAAGCATCCTGTAGCAATTGTCATTGCAGCCATGCTATTACTTGGTGTTGGCATGCTTCCGTTAAAGGATATTCAACTAACGATCCCACAGGTTGATTCTTTGCCAACTAAATATGATGCACGTGCTGCCTATGATCAATTAGATAAAACATTCGGACTTGGTGACTCCTCTACGCTTTATTTATTAGCTGAGCGTAAAGAAGGCTGGCAGGATGATGAAGCAAGGCAGCTTATTTATGATATCCAAGAAAAACTCTTAAAGGACCCACTTGTCAATGATGTGTCCACCATCTATACGGTCGCCCAGCTTCAAACGCCTGAGGAACTAACTGCAGCATTAGCGACTCCGCAGGCTGCGGCACACTTACAACCGATTATAGATACATTTTCACAGGACATGCAGCTATTTATACCAATTACCATTGATGCAGCAGGCTCCTCCACTACCGCTCAAGATTTTGCTCGCACATGGATGGATAAGGATTTAGGTGTGGAGTTTGCGCTTGGCGGACCAGCTAAATTTAATCAGGAGATATTTGATGAAATTGCCAATAAAATCGTGCTAGCATTAGCCATTATTATCGTATCAACATTCTTTATTTTAATGCTGGCATTCCGTTCTATTTTAATTCCGCTTAAGGCAATCATTATGAACATAATTGGGTTATCCTCTGCCTTCGGAATACTTGTTTATATTTTCCAATATGGACATTTTGGTATTGAGGCAGGTTCAATTGTCTTAATTATTCCGGTAATTGTTTTCTGTCTTGTATTTGGTTTAAGTATGGATTACGAGGTCTTTTTAATTTCTCGTATTCAGGAGGAATATTTAAAGGGTGCTGATAATACACGTGCTACTGTAGATGGATTAACTTCCACAAGCCGTATTATTACATCCGCAGCACTAATTATGATTGTTATTACAGGGGCATTTGCTTTTACAGATGTAATGCCTGTAAAGCAAATTGGCGTTGGTATAGCTATTGCTGTTGCAATTGATGCAACAATTATTCGTCTTATGCTTGTCCCTAGCCTCATGAAGCTCTTTGGCGATTGGAACTGGTGGCTACCTTTTGCAAAGAAAAATAAATGATAGCAAACATATTGACTAAATAGCCTTTACTTTACAGAGAAAGCCTATGAATCTATTGCGAGGAATACCTTCAACTGAAATAATACAAATAAACTCCGCTTCCCTTTGAGAGGAAGCGGAGCTGTTAATTATGCATAAATGCTGTTATACCATTCTTTTGCAGCTTGTACTTCAGGCATTGTTAGCTGATGACCGAAATTGAACCACCTCGTTGTCACAACTGCACCCGCTGACGTTAATAATACTTCTAAATCCTCCGACTCTTGTGCTGTACACATTGGATCGTTTGTACCTGCACCAATAAAAACAGGCGTAGTAGGGAGCTTAGGCAAGTCAATACCACGTCTTGGCACCATTGGATGATGTAAAATTGCCCCCGCTAGTGCATCTGCATAATGGAATAATAGGCTTGCTGCAATATTTGCACCATTTGAGTAGCCTATTGCCACAATTCGATGACGGTCAAAGCCATATTGCTGCGCTGCCTCATCTAAAAACTCATTCAGTTCTTTTGTACGGAAGATTAAATCCTCAATATCAAAAACACCTTCTGCTAATCGACGGAAAAATCTTGGCATACCATGTTCAAGTACATTTCCTCGAACGCTTAACATATTCGCTGTATGATCTATTTCCTGTGCAAGGCCTACTAAACTTTCTTCATTACCACCTGTGCCATGTAACAACAATAAAGTTGGTTTTGTTTCATCTGTACCTTTTTTAAAAATATGTTGCACAAACAGCCCACCTTCCAATTATCTTGAATTCGAGATAATTGTACCTTGTGGCAAAATTAAATTCAAGCTCTTTGACTTATTAATTTCTCGGTTTTCATGATTCGGCTGCTCTTCATGTTTATCATAAAAGTTTTTAATTGTAAAAACGGAAAATAAGCATGCCGCAATAACAATAGCAATAACAATAATGACTAGTTTCTTTCCATTCATTTTATAACGATCCCCCGCATTGTTTATTTCTTCGTACGAAAGCCTTCTTCTAGTAAATATTCCTTTGCCGCATCATATGTACCAAATGCTTCTTCGAGATTATCACCATGATAAATATTCCAAGAGCGTTGCTCAAAGGCTAGCTGTAATTGTACACCATGTCGGTTATGCCAAGTTTCTACAATCAGCTCCTGCTCCTCTTCCGCCTCCGATAAATAGCTAATAGCATCCTCAATAATTTCAAGGAGCTGTTGCTCACTATAATCACGAATATTCACTAAGCCTTTATCGTTTGCTTCATGCTCATAGCGCAATAAATCGCCAACAAAAACAAAGCCGTTGCCATTTGGGTGCAATTTTTCAACCACGATCGTTTTTTCATAGAGGCTGTCCATATAGTGATAATTTAAACGCTTTAATGAAATTTCTTTTTTGGTTAGTTCAGAAAACGATTCAATAATCGCTTGCTTCTGTTCAAATGTTAGCATAGTACAAATGCTCCTTTTCTCTTTTATAAATTGGACTGCTTTAATTATCTCAGTAGTCATTTCTGATATTTTCTACAACCTACCTTACAGTATAACTTATTTTTTCTACTATCACGTTTAGAAATTGTGTTAGCAGATGTCAAATAAATAGGATAAGCCAGCATTGTAGCTTATCCCCTTTATCTTGGTTTGGCAAATTCCTTTTGTATCGAAAGCGAAGGGACAAATCCCTTTTGCGCGAAAGCAAAGCGACAGCAGCAGATATTTTTGCGCGAAAGCAAAGCAACAGCAGCAGATATTTTTGCGCGAAAGCAAAGCAACAGCAGCAGATATAGAAGACCCCTTCCTCTGCTAAGCTAGTATATCCATCATCGTTTAGTGTTAAGCAAATGTGCTTTCCTGAGCAAATTTTATAACTTGTGCAACATAGAGCTCTCGATACGGAACAAACTGTGCTGTACTAACAGGTCTAACAATTTTCACACGTTGACCATCAGGAAAATATTCATAGCCTTCAATATTTAATGTTGTTGTTTCACCTAAAAAGAATGTCTTTGCCTCATCAAGCTTTGCTCTTACAACACCTGATACTTCCTCATACTGTAATGCAAAGGCATCCCAATCATGTTTAAAATGATAGAGATACACATGACAAAATTCATTATCAATCATATTTTCAGAAACAATGCTACAAGAGGTCATGCCCATTTTAACGACTTCATGTACAGCTATATCAAGCCCCAATTCTTCTTTTACTTCACGAATACCTGACTCCACTGTTTCGGTTGCAAGAAGATGACCTGCTGCTGTAATATCAAGTAGCCCTGGATAATCCTTTTTCTGTAAGCTTCGTATTTGAAAATAAATATACTCCTTATTAACAAGCCAGCAATGAAATGTTTCATGCCATAGTCCTTTCGCATGTACCTCTGCTCTTGTAGCTGTGCCTATTTGCTTGTGCTGCTCATTAAACACCTTTACAATTTCTTGTTCCATTTTCTATACTCCTATACTGACTTCGTCGCTTTGGTCTTAATCGCTTTACGTTGATCGTAAAGATTAGATGCAATCACCTTTAACACTGCATAAAATGGCACAGCAATAATAATTCCAACAAAGCCAGCAATATTACCCGCTGCTAAAATAATTGTAATAACTGTTAGTGGATGAATATCAAGAGATTTCCCCATCACATTAGGAGTAATAAAGTTGCTATCTATTTGCTGGGCAACAAGCGTTACAACAGATACCCAAATGACTAAAACAGGGTCTTGAATTATCGCTACAATAAGCGCTGGTGTAAATGCTATCCACGGTCCAATGAACGGAATCATATTCATTAAAAAGGCAAAGAGTACCAATAATAATGAATATTCTAAGCCGATAATCAAATAGCCTACATACATAATAAGCGCTAATAAAAAGCTAATTTGTAGCTGACCTTGAATATAGCTACGCAATACATCGTCAATTTCGCTTAATGTCTTCTTTACCCATGCCTGACGCTCGCCACTAAAGTATTTATAGATAGATGGCGCAAATTTTTCATGATCCTTTAGCATAAAAATAAAGAAAAATGGAATTAAAATAGCGAGCAATGATACAGACACAACGGATTGTAAAAAGGCAACAAGCCCTTTACTCACAGCAATCGCTATATCCTGTATAGAGTTTGCTATATTGTCAATCATATCGTTTAATTGCGGCGGGAGATTATCCTTATTTTGTAGCATATCTGTTATACTTTGAATGCCTGAACTAACACTCGCACTAATCATAGGGGCATTTTTCACGAGCTTATTAACCTGATCTGCTATTGGATTACCAATAATCCAGCCAAAGCTACCAACAATCGCAACTAACCCCACGATAATTGTTAAAATACTTGCCCATCTTGGCCATTTTCGCTTTTCTAAAAACCTTTGAATAGGCTCAGTTACATAATACAAAACACCACCAAGTAGTAACGGCACAAAAATTGCTTTTAAGATAATACCAAGTGGCGAAAAAATCCAATGAATCTCTATAAAATATTTAATAATTAATAGTGTAAGTAATATCCCTACACCAACCTGAAACCAAACCTTCCTCGTCACTTCTATTCACTTCCTTTTATCACAGTTACTGAAAATACTACTGATATATATCTTGTTTCACAAGTATCCTAGTATATATTATGAAAATAAAGTAAGGAACTAAAAAAATTCGCCCACTTCCATAATTTTTATCATGGAAGCATTGCGAATTTTTTCATACATTATAATGATAAATCGTCTACTGAATTTAAGTATGCCTCAATTTCACCAATAACCGATTCAACACAGCCATCCTCAAATGGCGAAATTAAACCTGCCTCTTTCACAAGCTTTGTAAACGACATAGAGCCACCTAAACGGCATAGATGAATATAATCTTTCCAAGCAGCATCAAATTCTTCACGTGAACGTTTCCAAAACTGGAAGGCACAAATTTGTGCTAATGTGTAATCAATATAATAGAACGGGCTTGCATAAATATGAGCTTGACGTTGCCAAATGCCCCCAGCCTCTAAATAGCTATTATGATCGTAGTCGCGATGTGGTAAATATGTTTCCTCAATCTTTTTCCATGCTGCCTTACGTTCAGCCGGTGTCATTGTTGGATTTTCATAAATAACATGCTGGAATTCATCAACGGCAACACCATATGGTAAAAACAATAAGCTACTGCTTAAATGGGTAAATTTATATTTTTCTGTATCCTCTTTAAAGAATAGTTCCATCCATGGCCATGTGAAAAATTCCATACTCATTGAATGAATTTCACAAGATTCATAAGTCGGCCATAAATATTCAGGAATGCCGATATTGCGGCTTGAATAGATTTGGAATGCATGTCCAGCCTCATGTGTTAATACATCAATATCGCCTGACGTACCATTAAAATTCGAGAAAATAAACGGAGAATGATAGTTTTCAATAAATGTACAATAACCACCACTTTCTTTACCTTTCTTCGCCACTAAATCCATTAATTCATGGTCTATCATAAAGTTAAAGAACTCCCCTGTTTCAGGTGATAGCTCCTCATACATTTTTTTACCGTTTGCTACAATCCACTCTGCATTACCTTTTGGCGTCGCATTACCTGATAAAAAGTTAAATGCCTCATCATAAAACTTAAAATCTTCAATACCAATACGCTTTGCCTGACGCTGATATAGCTTAGTCGCTACAGGAACAATTAAATCGCGCACTTGATCACGGAATTTTTTCACCATCTCCGCATTATAATCAATGCGATTCATACGAATATAGCCTAATTCCACATAATTGTTATAGCCTAGTTTTACAGCAATTTCATGGCGTACCTTGACAAGCTCATCATATAAACGGTCAAATTCTTCCTCATGCTCAGCAAAGAAGCCAAAACGTGCCTCTGTTGCTGCTTTACGTGTTGCTCGATCAGTGGACTCTGCAAAGGGACCAAGCTGTGCCAATGTTAACGTTTCACCATTAAATTCGATTTGTGCGGAAGCAACAAGCTTATTATATTCAGAAACAAGCTTGTTCTCCTTTTGCATTAAATCAATAACTTCTGGGGAGAAGCCTTTAATTTGATAGGTTGCTAAATCGAATAGCTGCTGTCCCCATTTTTCTTCGAGCTGCTCACGGAATGGTGAGGTAATTAGTGCTTTATAATATTCTGTTGTTACCTCTTCAAGCTGTGGACCAACCTCATCAAAGTAATCACGTTCCACTTGATAAAATTCATCATTTGTATCAATGGAAGCGCGAATATAGCATAAATTAGCCATTGTTGCAAAATCATTGCTAATCGCATTTAAGCTTGCAATAATATTATTCTGCTCGTCCATCGTTTGTGCCTGTTTAAATTCTTCAATTAATGCTAATTGCTGTTCCTTCATTTCTTCAACATTTGGACGGCTGTATTCATAGTCTTTAAATGTTTTCATAAAGTCCCTTCTTTCTTGTTAATTAACCTGTAATATTTCTATTATATGCCAAAATTTTATCATTTATCAATTATACCTCTGCACAAAACATTTAATATCCTACAATATATGTTTTTAATAAAGCAGCCCTTTCCCTTATCCTTAGCTTAGCTTCTACTGATTTCGGTGTTTTAGCTGCGAGAACATCTCCTTCAAAGCCTAAAGACTCGGCTAGATATTTTGCACGTTTAAGATGGAAGTCATTCGACACAATCGTAATTTTCTTTGTGTCTTTTGGTAGTAATTCCTTGGAAAACTTTAAATTTTCATAGGTGGATGTAGATTTATCCTCCACAATTATTCTAGCTGCATCAATACCATTTCGTTCAAGATATTCCTGCATAATAGATGCCTCTGTACGATCTTCATCTGGCCCTTGCCCTCCTGAAACAACTACCTTTACATGTGGATAGCTCGTTAAATATGGAACTGCCGCCTCTAAACGACTTTTTAATGACAGTGAGGGCACACCACCAGGTTTTACTTTAGCTCCTAATATAATCATATAGTCAGCCGAACCATCTGCATTTGATTCAGCATTTCGCTCAATTTCTTCTCCCAGCCAAATATAGAGTATTGTTCCTGCCCCTGCTAGCAGAATACTCACACCTATTATCCATCTTTTCACAAACTACCCCTCCTTTACCTTTTACTAACGTTTGACAGAAAAAAAGGATGCTTGTACTAAAGCATCCCCATAGTGTCGAAACAAAACTGTCTATGCAATTCTTATCAATATCGTAAGGAGTAGATTTCTATTTCTGACTACTCGCTCGCAATTGTAACAGCAACAACATCCTTAATCTACCATAATACATCTTTTATAATTATATAAGGCTACCTTAGTACAAAACGCTTAATAGATTCTTGAAGCGCTGTTATTTCATCTGTTAAATCATTGGAAGATTCACTAACAAGCTGAATTGCTCGTTGCTGTTCATCTACAGATGCTGTTACTTCCTCAGAGGCTGCAGCATTTTTCTCACTAATCGTTGCAATACTTTCAATCGATTGGAGAATATGATTTTTAGAGCTATTCAAATGTTCAACACCATTTGTCATCTCTCCAATAATAGAAATAATCTTTTCCACTGCCAGCTTAATTTCCTTAAAGGACAACTCTGTAACCTCCACAGAATCATTTTGCTGACGTACAATAGTATGGGTTTTTTGCATTTCATCATTTACTAAGTTTGTTTCTCTTTCAATACCCTTTAATGTAGTGTGAACTAGCTCTGTTGCAGCTGATGTTTGGTCAGCAAGCTTCCTTACCTCCTCTGCTACAACCGCAAACCCTTTACCATGCTCGCCAGCTCGTGCTGCCTCAATGGATGCATTTAATGCAAGCAGATTTGTTTGATCAGAGATTTCCGTAATTGTGCCAACAATGCCTTCTATCTCTCGCACTTTAACAATTAAACTACTAAATACTGATTGAATGCTGTGAATAAGCGTTGAAGATTCCTGTGATTTCTCTTTTAAGCTATCTATATTCATAAGCCCATCTTCATTTGACTTTTGCATATGCTGCGAGGCATCAAGCATTAATTCATTTTTATCATGCAATAATTCAATTTGCTGAGCAAAATCAGTAGCTGTTCGGTTTGTATCTTCTGCATCAGATGCTTGCTTTACTGCACCCTTTGATACTTCATTGATTGCTTTAACAATTTCATCGCCATAGGCATTTGTTTCTTCTGCAACTGCAGTTAAGTTTGCTGATGTAGATTGTATTTCTACAATGGCTTCCTCTACATCTGAAATGAGTGTTTTCAGTTGATTGACCATCTCGTTAAAGCCATCATTTAACTGTCCAATTTCATCGGAACGCTGTAAATGCTCAATTTCCACAGTTAAATTTCCCTTCGCTACTTCACGGACACGTTTTGATAGCTTTAGAACTGGTAATGCCAAATGTCTTGACACTAAAATAACAATAATAGTGCCTATAATAATAGCCCCTACTAATGTCATACCAATAACAAGCAACAAGGAGTTCGCTTCTTCATTAAAGTCTTGCATATACGTGCCTGATGCAACAATCCATCCCCAGTGCGGGTCTTTCATAGAATAAATAATTTTATCTGCTAGCACCTCCTGCCCAGGCAGCTCAAATTCATATTCTGTAAAGCCGCCACCATCAAGTGCCTTTTCCGTTACCTCTCGAATAAAATAGTTACCACTACTATCTTTGTCCTCCCAAAGATTATCCCCTTCACGCGTTGGATGTGTTGTTAATGTCCCCTTATCATCTAACACATAAATATAGCCATACTCGCCTAAATCACCAGGATAATTAATAGGTCGCTTGCCCTCGCTATCTTTAGGGCCAAGAAACGCCTCACGTACTCTCTCCTGCGCCTCCTCTAAAGATATATCGCCCCTTTCAACACCTTCGTTTGCTAGCTCAATTAATTGCACAGCAGATTCAACACTATTACGAATAACCTGCTGCCCAATTTCCTCCATTCCGTTTTTCGCTTTCCCATAACTCACTAAACCAATTATTAAACTCGGTATAATCAATAATGCTAATGAAATAATAATTAGTTTCCCCTGAATTGAACGTAAAAACTTCATATATGTACCTCCCCCTATTTTCTGCGTTCAACAATATATTAATTTCTATTATGTTATGGTTTGAAAGTTTTCTCAATGGGTAAAGCACAAATTATTTTCTTTATTCCCTTAATATGGCTTATTTTCATATATAATGATTCATTACTTTAGTAGTAAATATTACCTTATAAAAGCTTGTTTTTTATAAAAAAAACTATTTCTCCATAAAGTTATCCCTTATAGAGAAATAGTTTTATAATTATGATAATTTGAATGTATTAATTGCTTCAATTACTTCTTTTGATGTTTGATCTAAAATAGCCACCACCTCATTTAATTCAGAAACCATTGTTACTTGTAAATCTGAGGCTGCCGCCACCTCTTTCGTGCCTTGTGCACTTCGCTGTGCAATATTGCTCATCTGCTCCACAGTGGCTAATACTTCTTCAGAGCCAGCTGACATTTCTTCAATTACCGCTGAGTCATCTTGAATTTTATTATTTACCTCAACAACAGATTGCAAGATTTGCTCTAAGCTTTCACCAATATGCTGTACTGCTTCAGTGCCTGCTTGTACATCCTTTGTACTACTAGACATCTCCTGCAATGCCCGTGCTGTAATATTTTTAAAGCTTGCTAACTGCATGTATATCTTATCAGCAGACTCCTTTGACATTTCTGCAAGTTTACGTACCTCGTCTGCTACTACTGCAAAGCCCTTACCTGCTTCCCCAGCCCTTGCTGCTTCAATGGCTGCGTTTAATGCCAATAAATTTGTTTGCTCAGCAATACTTGTAATAATTGTTACCATCTCTTCAATTGAACGGAATTTTTCACCCATTTCCTCTACATGATTAGCCGTTCGGAACACGGAAGACTCTACGCTTTGAATTTGCGATACAACATCTTGGGAATGATTAACGCTTGTTTCCACTAAATCCGTCATCATTGAGGATGATTCTGCAATTTCAGACGTTGTATCTGCTAAACGTTGAATACCGATCGACATTTCATTCATCGTTAATACAACCTCTTGATTGTTGTGCTGCTGCTGCTCACTACCAGCAGCGATTTCCACCATACGGTCTGCAATTTGACTGTTAGAAGCTTCTACATTTTGTGTTGTTGTATCTATTTTATGAATAACATTTTGTAGAGCGACTGTTCTTTGCTGAATTGTTTGGAATGTTGCTTTTAATTTTTCCAATGATTCCTTAAAAGCTTTTGCAAAAACAGTAATTTCATTGTTGCCCTTCAATTGGATATTGTCGACTTCATTTGTTGCCTTTACAATATCTCCTTGTGCAAAGCTTTCAGCTACCGCTCCTAAAGTTGCCAATGGCTTTAACGCTCGGTTTATGTAGCTATACATAATAAACATTACAATACCGATTAAAACTAATATGACTACAATTAATGTAGGCAAAATCGAAGCTAGCACATCACTAGCCACACTACTTACCTCTGTCGCTTCTATATCTACTCCTACAAAGGCAACAACATGACCAGACTCATCCTTTAATGGCACGGTACCTGATATATAATCACCAAAATCACTATGTAAAATTTCACTATAATAACTACCATCATCGATTACTTTTGCAATATCTTTATACGATGTAGAGGATGATTCATCACCTATAGCTCCTGAATTTTCTATATCATCTGCAGGCATACCATCTACTAAAAACCGAACTTTTTGATCATCTCCCGGCACTGCGAAAGTATAAGCATAGAGTACACCGTTCATTTCACGTAATTCATTAAGCTCTTCTCGTAGCTGCCAGTATAATTCCGATTCTATTGGTTCTTCAGAAAGCATAGCATAATCATCTGCATCTAAATATTTTGCAATATTCTCAGCAACTACAACTGCCTGTATACCCATTGTTTTATTCACGGACGACTTTGCTGTATAAACTGTCATTATAATAAAAAAGGCTAATAAAGCGACTAGCATTAATAATGACATTAATACGATTTTATTGCTTAATTTACTTGTCCTCATACTTTCCTCCTCTAGCATATTAATATTTTACAATTCTCTATTGTACTACTTTTCAGGTAATTCGACAAAAAACTATGACTATAGTGTTAATATAGATTGTAAAAAACGCCTTACTGTCCTTTTATCATACACGTTCTAACGAAAAACCAGTAGCCAAATGATAGCTACTGGTTTTCGTTCTTTATTTATTCACCTAAATCAGCATTATGGAAAACGTTTTGTACATCCTCTAAATCTTCTAATGCATCAATTAATTTTTCAAATTTGGCTACATCATCACCTGTTAATGTTACCTCTGTTTGTGGTAGCATTGACAACTCTGCTACTGTAAATTCTTCAACACCCGCAGCCTTTAATGCTTCTTGTGTCGCAAAGAATTGGTCAGGCTCTGCATAAATAATAACTGTTTCCTCTTCTTCTAAAATATCACGAGCATCAATATCTGCTTCCATAAGAATCTCTAGAACTTCATCAGCCGTTTTACCTTCTAAGCCAATAACAGCCGTTGAGTCGAACATATACGCTACAGAGCCACTTACACCCATATTGCCGTTATTTTTACCAAATGCTGCACGAACATCAGATGCTGTACGATTCACATTGTTTGTTAGGGCATCCACAATAATCATTGTACCTGCTGGCCCAAAGCCTTCGTAGCGTAATTCATCGAAGCTTTCATCACCGCCTCCTTTAGCTTTATCAATTGCCTTTTCTATAATATGTTTAGGGACACTGTATGTTTTTGCACGCTCAATCACTACTTTCAGTGCACGGTTTGACTCTGGATCTGGTTCGCCTGATTTAGCTGCCACATAAATTTCACGCCCAAATTTGGCATAAATACGGCTTGTGCTTTGATCTTTAGACGCTTTCTTTTCTTTAATATTATTCCACTTACGACCCATTGTTTCCACTCTCTTTCAAAGAATAAATTTATCAAAATTACAGATATGCAATTGCATATCTGTAAATGGTAATTAAATACTTATCGTATCTTTACTCTGCAAATAATAACACAATGATGCCTGTAAAGCTAGATAGAGCGATGCTTAAGGCAATAAATTCTGAAAAACTAACCTAGCAGCTGTTCTTGTTTAATTTTTGCTAATAATGCCTGACAGCCCTCTAAAACTAGCTCATAGGTTTCTTGAAAATCTCCTGTGTAGTAAGGATCAGGAACGTCCTTACGATGCTCTGTTAAATCTAAAAAGCGAAAAATCTTTGGTGAATCAGGATTGCCTAGCATCGTTCGGATATTGCGAACATTGCTGTCATCCATCCCAATAATATATGTGAACTGCTCAAGATCAATTCTTTGCAATTGTCGCCCTTGCATGCCCTTTGTAGAAATACCAAATTCGCTGAGCTTATCCTGTGTTCCTTTATGAGGAGGCTCACCTATATGCCATGCACTTGTAGCAGCAGAATCCACTTCGATTTTATCCGTCAAATGCTCTTTCTCCACTAAATCACGCATCACTGCCTCTGCCATTGGCGAACGACATATATTACCCAAACATACGAAAAGTACCCGAATCATTACTATTCCTCCTATAACAAAGCACCCAAAATCACGATGATTCTGAGTGCTAGTTTTTTATTTTGCTGCAATACGCTTTTGCAATTCTTCTGTTAAAGCAACCAGTTCGTGCTCAAGGTGCTGTGTAAATTGTTCGCGACCTTCTTTACCTTTACCTGTTACATAAAACGGCTCGCCATAGATTAAATAGCCCTTCCCACGCTTTAACACATCTCCAGCATTACGTGCACCTACATAAGCTGCTGGCACAATTTGAGCCTTTGCTAGTTGTGCAATAGTAATGGCTCCTTGCTTTAAATCCGTTCCTTCTGCATTGCGTGTACCAGAGGGGAAAATCCCTACGATTTTTCCCTCCTTTAATAGCTGTGAGGGTATTTTAATAACGCTTGGACCTGGATTATCACGATCTACTGGAAAGGCGTTTAAATGCTTAACTAACCAGCCAAGACCCTTCATATCAAATAATTGCTTCTTCGCCATAAAGTGCACTTCCCTTGGATACATTGCTACCCCAAGGTTTAAAATATCAACATAGCCTGTATGTGTACAAGCAATAATAAACCCACCATCTTTCGGTAAGTTTTCTTCTCCATATACACGAGCTTTTGAGCCCATTAGTTTTAAAATTACTTTGACAATATTCGCTGCTAATTTATACACCGTTACATTCCTACCTTATTCAATAGTTACTACTATTGTAATCGAAAAGACCAGTATACTGCAATTACAGGTATTGTACCTAAACCCTTCCTAGCAATAAATCTACATCAATTGTAATAGTATTTAACATAATTGCTGCATCACCTTTTTTATGCCAGCCCATCGGTGTCATTTCTAGCAATGCTGGTACAAGCTCCTCCGCAAGTGGCAATGTATAGGTAATCCGTTCTACATAAGCCTCACGAAAACTCTCCTGGAAACGCGCCACAATTTGTTCGTTGGAATACGTTTCCTTGCTGGAATCCGCATATAATTGTGCACGAAGCTCCTGTAAATAGCCGCTTTGTGGCACAACTTTAATGACACAGCCACCAGGGGCAAGAAGTCGTTTAAATTCCTCATAATTAGCAGGTGATAAAATATTTAAAATCGCATCAAAGCTCGCTTGAGCAAAAGGACTTTTCGCTAAATCACCAACACACCAAATTTGCTTAGGATAGTGACGAGCAGCAGCTACAATTCCTTCCTTCGCAATATCAATGCCAACGCCAATACCTGTACTTTTTTCAGCCATAATACGGGCTAAATGTGACCCTTCTCCACAGCCAGTATCAAGAATGGTATTCGCAGACGCAAGAAGTTCAGCAATTTTCGCCTCTATCGCATCATAAATACCACTATCAATGACAGCCTTGCGAGATTCAAATAAATCTTTACTATATTTTGACGTAGCACCATGCGTCAGCATATTGACATAGCCTTGCTTAGCAATATCAAAAGAATGATTAGCAGAGCAAACAAGTCTGCCCTGCTCATAGACATGCATAGCGCTTTGACAAATTGGACAAGCGAAAAGAGCAATATGCTGCTCCATTAATGCTGCTCCTATCGCACGTTTAGAAAGTGCTCCCATATCTACGCCTCCTTCTGTTCATTAGGTGAAACAAGTGCAAAGCGTTCCCATTTACGGCTTTTCCATCTAAAGTATACAAGAATTGCACGTAACCATTCATCTGTTGAGATAGCTAGCCAAATACCTACCAAGCCTAAATCTAGTATAAAAACAAGGACATAGCCAAGTGGAACACTTATACAAAGCATAGATAGAAAGCCAATTTTCACAGGAAACCTTGCATCGCCTGAAGCGCGTAAAGAGTTAATAATAACAATATTCATTGTACGCCCTGTTTCAAGCACAATACTTAAAGCTAACACAGCTGCACCGATTGCGATAACCTCAGGATTATCGGTAAAAATATGCATAAGTTGCTTTCGGAAAAGTGTTACAAGCGTTACCATAATCATTGTAAACACAAACGCTGTACGTACACTTAGCCATAGCTGTCGATAAGCCTCCTCCTTTTGCCCTGCACCAACCGCACGTCCAATAATAATCGCTGTCCCTGTACCAATAGCGATCGCAAATAAATAGGTAAACATAGAAATATTCATTGCATATTGACGAGCTGCTAACGTTTCTGCACCTAAATATGTGGCATAATATAAAAAGATAATTTGACAAAACTGATACAGCACTTGTTCAAATGCAGAGGGTAAACCAATATTTAAAATTTTCCGTACATATTCCTTTGAGTATTCGAAATAATAGCGCAGTTTTATACGTACTTCCATAGCTTGATACAGCAGCCAGAAAAATACCAATACAGCTACCCCACGGCTAATAACAGAGGAGATTGCTGCACCCTCTACACCTAGCTCTGGCAAGCCTAAATTCCCAAAAATAAGGCCATAATTTAATACGACATGCAGGACATTCATGCCTAATGATACATACATCGTTTGTTTCGTCCAACCATGCACACGAATAATTGCTGCAAGTGCATTAATAATCGCCTGTAAAAAAATAAAGCTACCAATAATAACTAAATAGCTTTGTGCATATTGAAGCACCTCTCCCTGCAAGTTCATCATTGTCATTAAACGACTAGAAAATAACAGGAACATCAAGCTCATTAAAAACCCAAGAGCTAAATTCATCGTGATCGCTAAAGCAGAAATTTTTGCGGCTTCATAAAAGCGTCTTGACCCTAAATATTGTGAAACAACAATAGATGCACCATTTCCTACCACCTCAAGAATTAAGATAGCAATATGGATATATTGATTGGCTGCACCAACACCTGATACAGCATTATCTGATAAAGCACTAAGCATAAAAGTATCGGCTAGTCCCATTAACATAAATAAAAAGACCTCTAAAAAAATCGGCCATGTTAAATGAAATAAGCTCAACTTATTCGTTGCTTTCAATGTATTTGCCAATACCTTCACTTCTCCTGTAGTTTGTTAAAAATCTATTGTATCTTATCATAAAATTTCACGCTGTAAAGGGTTTTCTATGCAACAAACAAAAATCCCTCTCACATAGCTAGTGAAAGGGCTTTAACTTAGATTAAGCAGAAAGATTGCAGCTGTACACGCTTAGCAGTTGTTAGTCCAAACTCCTGCTCTAAATAAACTGCCTTTGAGCCATATTGATGTTCCATTGCATCAAATGCGGTCTGTAAATATTCCTCACGTGCAGACATTAATGCATTGAATTGCTGTAATTCTCGGTCATTAGACTGATGTTGAATAACCTGTAACATTTTCTCAACCATTGGACGCAAATAGACATTCGTCGCTAGGTAGTCCTCCATAATCGTTTCCTCAGGAACATCTAAAGCAAGTAAAATAAGGGCGCTACCGATACCTGTTCGATCTTTACCAACCGCACAGTGATGAACAAGACCTAAATCATCAGGATTTTGAATTGTTTGCATGAGCTTCTGAAAGGATGGATTGCCAAAGGGCATTTGTGCATAGAAATCGCGAAACATATCAGCACTTATATCTTTATAAAAATTGCTAGCTCCCGTGTTTGTCGGCATTTCGAATGCCTGCTTGCCCTTTGCAGGTATTTGAATATAATGTGTATGAGGAAAAACAGGATTTGGATTACTTTGTACCTCTTGTGGATCACGATAATCAAAAATTGTTTTAATACCTAACGTTTCAAATAACTCTTTATCTGCTACTGTCATTTTACCGAGTGCTGCTGAACGATAAAATAAACCATTTTTTACTGACCGACCATCCCTTGTTTTATAGCCACCCATATCTCGAAAATTATAGACCGCCTCAAATGGTACAGCCTTTATATCTAACTGTTTCATTTACTATACCTCCCTAAATAATTAAACATGCTTATTTCTATTTTATAGAACAATTGCAATTCATTCCAATGTTCACACTAAAAAATAACGGTAATCGTTATTGATACAGGAATTATTTGCCCATCCCTATCTATATGTTCAACAATTAAAAAATACCATCTCGCTACGGTAAACGGATGGCTGACTTGTATTTCTTTTTATATTGAATTTCCTGCTCTTCATCTATTAATCGATACGCAATCTCCAATAGTTTTGGGTCTTGTAATTCATCATATAAATTTTTAAAAGATACAATAATATCATGGCGGATACGTGTAGGGTGTTTTTCATCTAAGCAAGTTTGAAATCTTTTCGCTAAATACGACACGACTAAATCCCTTTGTACAGGACCTGCCAGACCAATTTTCCAAATAGCCTGCAATGCATGTCTTGCCGTAACCGTCCTATCATCATATGTTACTGCCCAAATTTTTAAAAAGTCCTCTAATACTCTTTCCTCTGGATCACTTTTAGCAGCTAAAGCACATAAAATTTGTGCAGCACGTGCACGAGAATATACATTTCTATATGTAAGAGCTTGAATAAGCTGTTCCCAAACTGCATATGTCCAATCTACAGGTTCTTCCATAATTTTAAGCAATTTCTCGTAGGATTCTTGTTGAGTAGCTTGGTCACGCTCTGTTAGATTACTGAAAAGTTGCAAAATCTCTTTTTCCATAAGTTATCCCTACCTTTATTGTTTCAGAACCTATTACAATTTTATTTATGGTACACTTAACTTAATTTTTGTCGCAAAGAAGGTGAGTTTATGAATAAATTAAATATTAAAAAATGGCTTTTTCGATTACTTGTGATTCTTGCCCTAATCGTAGCTGCTTATTTTATTATCCCTGTATCTATGCCTCTAATACTTGCAGGTATTAGTGCATTTTTCTTAGAGCCTATTGTCATGTTCTTTACAAGGCGTTGGAAAATGTCAAGAAAAATTGCAGTTGCCTTTATTTATATAGTAAGTGTTATCTTAATTTCTATTATTTGCTACTTTTCCATTACACAAATTATGTCGCAAATCATTTTACTATCGAAGCAGGCTCCTTATTATATTTCCAAGCTATCAGATATGTGGCTTCATATGCAAGAAAATATTTCAAAATACACAGAAGACTTTCCACCTGAAGTAAGTGCTTCACTGCAACATACTACAATGGATTTTATCAAGACAATAGAAGTATCCTTTTTAAACTTCTTTAATTATAGCAAAGTTTCAGCCTTCTTTTCTGAGATTCCAAGTCTATTTATCAGTCTTCTCGTTTATATGATTGCCCTATTTCTTTTTATGCTTGATTTGCCGAAACTAAAGCAAATGACCTATAAATATTTAAAGCCTAATACTGCACAAAAAATAAAAGTGATTGTCAATCGCTTAAAGGATGCAACGGTAGGCTATATGAAGGCACATTTATTTGTTAGCTTTATTATTGGAGGCGTCACACTTATTGGTTTACTGCTAATCCAGCCGAAGTATGCTATTACAATGACGATTATTATTTGGCTTATTGATATTATTCCTTTTCTTGGCTCGATTATTATATTGGCTCCTTGGGGGCTATATCACTTGTTGATGGGAAACACAGCGATTTCTGTAAAATTATTCATTCTAGCTGTTATTTTACTTATTATTCGTCGTGTAGTCGAGCCTAAATTAATGGGTGAGCATATTGGTTTATCTACACTACCTACACTTATTGCTATGTTTATCGGTCTAAAGCTATTTGGCATTATCGGCCTTTTAGTCGGACCTTTCGTGATTATTTTCTTTATTGCATTAAAAGAAACAGGTGTTATTAAGCTAAAGTTCAAAATTTAAAAAAGGTCATCTTTGTATGTTAATTCTACAAAGATGACCTTTTTATAATGTTGCTATTTATTAAATACGGCCAAAGCCTACTAAGTATTGATTCCACCAATCAAGTGATTCAATAACAACACCTTTATTTTGTGCGTTGATCATTGTATTGTTGCCTAAGTAAATACCTACGTGTGCTACACCTGAGCCATAGCTAAAGAATACTAAGTCACCAACACGTGCTTCACTTGCCGAAATACGCTGTGTTGCTAAATATTGTTGTGATGCTGTACGTGGTAACGAAACGCCTGCTTGCTTGTAAGACCATTGCACAAGACCTGAGCAGTCAAAGCCTGTTGATGGATTGCTACCACCCCAAACATATGAACGACCTAGGAACTGCTTAGCTGTCGCAATAGCACCGCCTGAAGATGCAGTACCAGCGCCTGAGCCAACAGTAATTTGCGGTGCTGCGTTACCAGCAGCCGTCGCTTGTTGAACAACTGGTGTTGCTGCTTGCAGTGCACGTAGACGAGCTGCTTCTTCCTCAGCTGCTTTACGCTCTGCTTCTAAGCGTTCTTCCTCTTGCTTCGTTGCAATTTGCGCTTTTAATGCAAGTGATTTGGCTTCGTTTTCAGCCTTTTTCACTTCCATTTCGCTTTCCTTTTGCTGAAGCTCTTGGAATTGTTTTTGAAGCTCTTTTTGTTTTTGATCTAACGTAGCTTTTTGTTGCTCTAAGCTAGCTTTATCCGCTTCTTGCTGATCCACTAATTCTTGGTCAGCATCCATTAATGTTTTTACAGCTACAACGCGGTCCATTAAATCTGCAAAGCTTTTCGCTTCAAGTACAACATTTAAATAAACACCTACTGTATTATCTTGTGCTTGGTATGCAGCCATACGCTCGCTTAAAATTTTAGAACGTTGCTCAATACGTTTTTCTGTTTCAACGATATTAGCATCGACTTCTTTAATTTCAGCTTGCACTTGATTAAAAACTTTTACTTTTGCGTCGATCTCTTTTTGTAGTTTCGTTAGTTCTTCTTGTAATTTTTTAACTTCTGCATCTATTTGAGCTTTTTTCTCAATCATTTGTTGGGAAGTTTCTTCTGCATGAACTTCTGTTGGTTGAATTGTATTAAATAATAATCCGCCAGCTAGTGCTAATGTTAGTACCATTGACTTACGCCATTTATTGCGCTTACCCACGTTTCCTTCATTTCCTTTCGTCTATCAATTTCGCTCTTTGTACTTTCTATCATCGCTCGAACGATTTGTAATATTAATGAATTGTTCTTATATTTATCTCAGCCTTATAAAGTTTAGCATTATTAACATAACTTTTATACTATTTCTTCTCTATTTAATACATTAGTAAAACTCGAAATATTTCTGTAACATTCGTATAAATACTTATTTATTCTACAAAATACAACATTATTCTATATACCACCACTTTTTACTTATTCGACAATATACCTAGATGCGACTTTGTAACACTTTTGTAATATTTCATGACGATATGCCAAAGAAAAAAGGTAGGGAAAAAAATTCCTCTACCTATTGCTTCATAGAACGCAATGCTTGTATGGACAATCTTACCAATAAAATGGCGCATAAAAATAAGCCTAAATAAGCTGCTGTATTTAAATAAACCGCATAAGAAGCATGGATAAATTGTGAAATAGCTAAAAGTGCTACCGATATGATACCAAATGTAATTCCAACAAGCAGCAGTACAAAACGAGAAAATAGCTGTGTAATAAAGCGAGCATTATGCTCATCTGAAAACACATCATGATGTAAAATAATTTTTCCACTTTCAACGCGTTGAATAAGCTGGTCGACCCTTCTTGGCATTTTTCTTAATGTTGGAATGAGCATAGATAACTCTTCTTGCAGACGTTCCTTTGTCGCCATCGGTTCCTTAAATGGCTTTAGTAAAGATGCCCGCATATAAGTAGCAGAAAAATCCTTTGCCTCTGTAAAAATATCAAAGTGTGGATCAATCACACGCAATGTGCCATCAAGTGTTACTAACGAGCGAAGTGCCAAGCCTACAGCTGGATAGAAGGCTAAACCAAAATCACGCACAACTGTAAATAAGGCATGAATCAATTCCTCCGTAGGTATACGATCCACATAAGAAATTTTCAGTAAAATTTGATCGATTGCCTGCTCCATCCTTGCACGTTCTGCATGATCTGCATTTTCCACTAATAATGTTAAGCCATCGTACAAAATACTTGAATCATTCAGTTGGATGCCCATTAAAAATAGCTTTAAGCCCTCTTGCTGTGTAGCGCCCAAGCGACCCACTGCCCCAAAATCAAGCAAAACTGGTGTGCCATCTCTTTCATCAATGTAAATATTGCCTGGATGCGGATCTGCATGAAAAATACCTGAAAAAAGCATTTGCTCAAAAAAAGAATAGAGTACTGTTCTAGCAAATTCTCGATGATCAATGGCTAAACGCTTAAATTCAGATGCACCATCCGCCACACTTTTTCCACGAATATACTCCATCACAATAATATTTTCATTGCTATATGCTGTATAAATCTTAGGAATTCGAACTTGATAATCACTTTTCGCAAGCGCATTTTTTACTTGTAATGTATTGCGTACCTCAATATCTAAATGGATTTCCTCACGCAGCCCATCCGCAAATCCAACAGCTAGCTCACGAAAGCCTAATGACTCTGCCCATGTTGATTTTGCTGTGAGCCAATTGGCAAACTCCTCTAAAATTTCGAGGTCATCACGCATAATGCCTTTTACCTCTGGACGCAGTAGCTTGACAACAACCTCATCATAATTTTTCAGTCGTGCCCTATGTACTTGCCCAATAGAAGCTGATGCAATAGGCTCCATTTGAAATTGGCTGAATACTTCATTGGTTGGTTGAGGAAGGGATTCTTCTAAAATTGTTGTTACTTGTTCAGTTGCTAAAGGCTTTACGCGATGCTGTAGCCTCTCTAGCTCTTCGATAAATACGGGCGTAAATAATTCCTTACGTGTAGATAGCACCTGTCCAAATTTAATAAAAATCCCGCCACATTGCTCCAATGTCGCTCGCAGTGCAATAGCAAGCTCTTTTTCATTTTCACGTTGCCTTGCATATTTAATCGTTTGCACAACACCATTGGTTACAGCGATTTTTAGCACCTGACGCAAGCGTTTCTGCTGCCGCCAATAACTACGTAAGCGAAAAAATAAAGATTTTTGACCATTTCGACGATCTCCAGCCGTAATACCACTTGGATCAAACAGCTCAAACACTAAATAAAGCAGCATGGAAATAAGCAGCATACTACCAATCCAAATAAGCGTACTAACCTCTGTAACAGTTTGCATCATTGTTTCTGATAAAAAGTCCGTATGACGCAAATAAGAGTACCAGTAAACAAAAGAGGTTAGTGTCACACTAATTACCACAGATAGCACTCTGCGCACAAAATGAATATTTGAGCCAACTAAACGTCCGCTAACAATATAAATCAATCCTGATACAAAGATAATTTGGAGCAAAAACTTCAAAAAAATCAACAGGGCCACCTCCATTTTTTCCTACCGCTAGTATAGCAAATTTAGGCAGCCACATTCTTTTGCAAAGCCCATCTAAAATTTTTCGTCATTTATATTTGCTATGAGCCACTATAGATTAGAAGAGGTTGTGCGAAAACTCTTTCGCACAACCTCTTCTAACTTGTTCATTAAATAATATCCATCCAAATTTTAATAGCTGTTACTAAAATAAGTCCCGCTAAAATCCATTGTAAAACTTTTGTATTGATTCTTTTACCCACTCTTGCGCCAAGAGGAGCTGCAATAAGGCTCGCTATAATCATAATAAGCGCTGGATAATAAGCAACTTGACCTGTCATCACCTTGCCAATTGACCCTCCAATCGAGGAGATAAATGTAATCGCAAGGCTCGTTGCAATCGTCATCCGCGTTGGAATGCCTAGAATAACAAGCATAATTGGCACTAATAAAAACCCACCTGCTGCTCCTACAACCCCTGAACCAACACCAACAATAAATGCTAATAGCACTGCGAGAAGCTTGTTAAATGTAACCTCCCGCATCGGTTTATCATCTATTTGTTTTTTCGGGATAAACATCATCACAGCGGCAATAATCGCAAGAATGCCATACACAATATTAATGCTAGACCCTGATAAAAATTTCGAGCCGAAGCTACCTACAAAGCTACCCATTAAAACAGCACTACCCATATAAAGAATAAGTGATTTATTTAAATACCCACCTTTACGATATACCCATACACCAGCAAGGGCGGCAAAAAGCACTTGAATCGCACTAATCCCTGACACCTCATGCGCTGAAAAGCCCTCAAAACCTAATAATGGCGGGATATACAACAACATCGGAAAGTTTATAATAGCACCGCCAATACCTAGCATCCCTGATACAAATGAGCCGATAAAACCAAGACAAAATATGGTGATAATCCACACAATATCCATTTAGCTTACCTTCTTTCTGGCAACAATCCATAAAGAGCAAGAAGGGCTGCTCTACTTTCATAGACAACCCTCCACTCGCTCTATACTTTCTGAATTAAAAATGTAATGACACACCCTGAATTTCTCCTATATTTAATGTAGCCATGTTTTTTTTATTTTCATAATAGGCATTTCCTTTTGCAACTAATTGGAACTTCCTTCAGCCTAGCAAAATGGATTTTCAAGGTTGTACCCACCAAACTTACAAGCTCTATGACTCGTTGTGCCTTCACATATTTTAGCGTACAGCACAGCGATTTGGTCCAATCTCCATTGCTGTTTGCTCGTCTAACGTTGGATTTATTTTCCCCATATTCACTTGACGAATTTCCTGATACGCATTTGGCTGTGGCGGTAATTCATTTGTCACTACACGTTTAAACTCTTCTTCATCTTGAATATTTAAGCCATGGTTTTGTGCAAATAAATCACCTAGTCGTTTGGCAACCGTACCATCCTCATTCAGCTCTTCAATAATCATAAAATGCGCTGGTAAGACAATAAGCTCATCTGACAATTCACGATAACGCTTATAAAGCGTAGCTCGTAAATCCCCCACCCAATCTTCAGCAAGCCCTGCTAAATCTGGACGTCCAATCGAATCAATAAATAAAATATCCCCTGTTAATAAATATTTGTTATCAACTACAAATGATGTAGAACCAATTGTATGACCAGGTGAATAGATTGCTCCTACAGCTATTTTCGATGCTCCAATTTTAATAGTCATACCATCTATTAGCGGTGTATAACTAAATACAACCTCTTCTGCATCCTTCGGTGGTAAATAATAGGTTGCACCAGTTGCCGCTGCGATATGGCGTCCACCTGAAATATGGTCAGCATGTAAATGTGTATCAAAAACATATTTAATGTTAACGCCCTGTTTTTCTGCAAAGCTTGTAAATACATCTGTAAAACGAACTGCATCAATAATTGCTGCCTCTCCCTCAGAAATAACCATATATGATAGACAGCCCTTCCCTAAACGGACAAATTGGTAAAGCTCGCCACCACCTGTTAAATCACCAACTTTAATGGGCTCTAAATATTCACTCCAAGATTTCATCCCCCCTGCCAAATAAGCAGCGTCACGACCAGCTTCTGATAACATCTCAGCAACCATCACGGATGATCCTTCTTTTGCACAAACTACTAAAACTTCTTTATCAGTTGGAATTTTAGGTAAAATCCCCTCAACTCCATCTAATAATTCAAAATAAGGTATATTCAGATATTCAAACTGATGACCATCAATTTTCCAATCCTCAAATGCATCTGCATTACGAACATCTAAAATAAACAGCTTTTCATTGTTAATAACCCTTTTAGCAACTTGTGATGCGTTCCATTTCTGTATTGACATACACTTTACCTCCATAGGTATAAATTTAATGCTTTTTATAGCTTCTCTGCGCCTTCAAGTCCCCATCCCTAGAATGATAATGACGGTGCGGCATCCTTCGCAAATTCAAGAAATGTTACAGCTCCACCACTCTCTATTCCATCAATAAAATCAGCAGTCGTTAAACCCATTACATCCATTGTCATTTGACAAGCAATAAACTTTACACCTAATTCCTGCGCCATTTCCACCAGTTGAGGAATAGCTGGCACATTTGCCTTTGCAAAACCCTCCGCATAACGTTCCGCTCCTGCAGGCATTGGTAGTGCATGCATACCCTGCTTATGAATAAAGTTCAGTCCTTCAAATGTAAAAAAGATTGCTACCTCTTTGTTAGAAGCTGCCGCTGCTGTCGCAATATTAAATACCTTATATGCATCAAATAACCCACCATTACTCGCAATAACCGCTACTTTGTTTGACATAATCCATTCCCCCAATTAAATATTTTTTAGTAAATCACCTGTCCAGGAGGTCATTCCTGGCAAGACGTTAAATACCTTTGTAAATCCATGTGCTGCTAGCCTTTGAGCAGCTAGATCACTGCGTACACCCGTGCGGCAGATCACATAAATCTCCTGCTCCTTATCAAGCTCAGAGAGTCGTGCCTCCAGCTCACCTATTGGGATAGATTTCGCTTTTGCAATATGCCCAAAAGCAAATTCCGCTTCCTCACGTACATCTAGGATAAGCCCCTTTCGTTGAGTAATCTGCTCTAAATCAATTGTTTGTTCAAATGTCATTTCCTCTGTAAGCTCACTAGCACATTTACGAATATAGTGCTTCAGAACACCATCCGTTTCTAGCGTACCAATATATTGATGACCAACCGTTTCAGCCCATGCCGCAATATCAGCCTTTGATCCTCGATCTGTTGCACACACTTCTAAAACTTGCCCATCCGCTATATCAGCCATCGCCTTTTTTGTTTTTACAATTGGCATTGGGCAAGAAAGCCCTTTAGCATCTAACTGAGCATCTGCCTTCATACTTATCAAAACCTCCATATACCTCAAAGGGTATTATTTTTAACAAAAAAATATAGGACTACTATAGCTACAATCCTCCCCCCTTAATAGGCGCTCATACCACCACGAACATTTATCACACGCTCAAAGCCCTGCTTTTTTAATTGTTTACATGCCTGATTACTGCGCATACCACTTTGGCAAATCACAACAATTTCTTTATCCCTTGGTAATTGGTCAAAGTTGGAACCTAGTGGCATATTTTTAAATTGTGGGATATTGCGCCCCTTATACTCAGCTGGTGTGCGCACATCAATAAACACCTTATCTTTATCATGCAACACCGTCTTTAATTGTGTTGTTGAAATAGATTGAACTCCTTTCGCTGGCAGAAGTCGCCATATAAAAAACACTGCGATTATTGCAATAATAACCCACGCTTCCAAGCTAATGATTCACCACCCTCTATACACTAATATGGAATTTATAATATACCCCATGAGGTATATTGTCAACGTATAATTTGTATGCTATCCGTCAAAATGCTGGCGCCATCCGTCACATTATTCGTTCTATCCGTCACCCACAAAAAAATCCCTGCTACAAGCATTTACTTATAGCAGGGAAATCCATTATTTTATTAAGCTAGTTGCATAGCTGGTCCGAAAAATTCATAGTGAATTTTTTCGTCCTTCACGCCAATTTCCTGTAAATTTTTAATAACAGCCTCCATAAAGCCTACAGGACCGCATACATAAACATCAGCATTATCAGCGATTTTTTCTGCTAATAATTCTTTTGTAATAAGCTCGTCCTTATCAGAATATAACGCTGTGTACGATGCATTTGGTAATGCATTTACTTTTTCTTGAATATCATCGCTAAATGCTACTACCTTCTCATTGCGAGCACATTGGATAAAGTTAACCTCATTCATTGCATCTGTGCTTAATGATTGCAGCATGCTATTTAACGGTGTTACACCAATACCACCACTTACAAATGTAATTGGCGCAGTTGTTTCCTCTAACACGAATAATCCTGCTGGCGCACTCACATCTACTAAATCTCCAACCTGCAAGTGATCATGAATAAAGTTTGATACTTTGCCGTTTGGTGTTTGGTCATTTTCACGTTTCACAGAAATACGATAGCCATCCTCTGCACTTGCTTGTGAAAGTGTATATTGACGATTCATTAAATATTCTTCACCCGGTATTGTCAAACGAACACTAATATATTGACCAGGCTCGTACGTTGGCAGTGGTGAACCATCTTCATTAACAAAGTAAACAGATGTTACTAAATCACTTTCCACTACTTTCTTCGCTACTTTCAATGGTTTAAATAAACGCCATCCACCATTGCTTTCAGCCTTTTGATATAAATCCTCTTCTACTTGAATGAAAACATCTGCGATTACGCCATATGCCTCAGCCCACGCATTAATAATCTCATCTGTTGCCGCGTCACCTAGCACTTCTTTAATTGCTTTTAATAAGTTTTCTCCAACGATTGGGTAGTGCTCTGGTAAAATACCTAAGCTACGATGTTTATGTGCAATAAGCATGACTGCTGGCAAAATTGCTCCTAAATTTTCAATATGAACTGCAGCAGCATAAACTGTATTTGCTAATGCTGTTTGTTGACGACCTTTTTCTTGATTCGCATGATTAAAAATATTTAATAATTCTGGATGAGCTTGAAACATATTTTTGTAAAACGTCTTTGTAATTTCTACACCATGAACCTCTAACACAGGAACTGTTGATTTAATAATTTGTACTGTTTCTTGTTTTAACATATCGCTTACCATCCTTTCGTGATTACAATATAACGCTTTCATCCCTTTAAAGCAATATGTAAAATACATCTTTAACAAAATGGACATAATTAATGTATTTCAAATACATCTTTTAAAAAGGATTGAAAATATTATACTTCAAAGTAAAAATGCTATAATAATTTTGAATTATAGAAAGTAGGGTGTTCCTATGCGCTTAACTTTATACACTGACTATTCTCTTCGAACACTTATCTATTTAGGTGCCAAGGAAGATGGTCAATTATCAACGATTCAAGAGATTTCAGATGCTTATAATATATCGAAAAACCATTTAATGAAGGTGACACATCAGCTTGGATTGTTAGGCTATATCGAAACAATCCGAGGACGTGGCGGTGGTATTCGTCTAGCCATTGATCCAAAAACCTTAACAATTGGTGAAATCGTTCGACATACAGAGGAAGATTTTCATCTTGTAGAATGTTTTGATAAGGAAAATAATTTATGTAAAATAGCGCCAGAATGTCAGCTTAAAGGCGTGCTATATGAAGCTTTACAAGCCTATTTAAGCGTGCTAGACCGCTATACATTAGATGATTTTCTACATTCCAAGGAAAAGCTAATGGCTCTTCTGCTTGGTAAATAAAATGAGGCTGGGACAAAAGAAAAAATGTTAGACCATTTACAAGTTTGGTCTAACATTTTTTTGCGTTATTAGAACACATATACTTTAATAAATCACAAAAATAACATTCATTTTTTGATTTTTCTCAATAAAATGAGCTATGTCCCAGCCTCATTCTTTATAGTAGCTTTGAAAAGAAAATCATATCTAATGCACGAATGCCATTTTCATAAATTGGCTTGGGATAATTGCTGAAGAAGTCCTTTTCGATACTCTCCATGCGAAAGCCAGCTTTTTGATAAAAGGCTATATTATCAATACTTGAATTCGCCGTTCCAACCAGCACCATTTGATAGCCTTGCTGCTGACAAATATCTGTGAGTTGTCGTAATACCTCTTTCCCTATCCCCTTCCCTTGATACTGCGGAACAATGGCAATATTTTTTAACTCGATAGTTGTTTTAGATTTGGGCATCACTAACGCCACGCCTACTAAATGCTCTCCGCATTGAATTTCGTATAAAATACCTTGATATAAATAGCTCTGAACTGCCTCCTCGCTTTCATCCGCCAATAAAAGCTGTGGTAAAAAGGCTTCTCTTGCCCCTTCTACTTTTTTAAGAGATATACGATAGCGCACAAAATCCTCTCGTTCAAAAACATTTAACACACATGGTTGTTTTTCCTTGACCTCTAACCATGCATGCTCCTCCGGATACTCCTTTTCCACCCCTAATCGAATAAAAGGTAGCTTTTCCTGTGCTTTTTGCGAACGAATATTGACCTTTCTAGCTCCTGCAAATACATGTAGCAAGCCAAGCTCAAAAAACGCAATATCTAAAATAGCCTCTTTTGCCTCAAAATTATAGCCCTTTCCCCAAAACTCATAGCCTAGCCAAGACCCAATATGGCAGCTCATCTTATGACGATCAATAAACATTAGTGATGTCACACCAATTACTTGCCCCTCCTCATCTAAAATCACGCGAGGAACTGTTTTTCCTTCTTCTTCATCTATACGTTCACGCTTAATAAAATTAATAGTGTCTTCTACCTTGCCAGCAGGTAAACCAAGAGCATCCCGAACCTGTGGCATAGAAGACAACGCATGGATAGCTTCAGCATACTTTAAATCATGCTTTACTAAAGTTACCGCCATCTTCTATTCCCCTTTATTTGTCGTTACTTTCCATTCGATATTACTCCCCAACCTTATCAATTATACGTTAATTGCCAGGAAACACCAAATCGATCTTGAATCCATGCAAATCGTTCAGAAAAGCCATGATTATCAAGCGGCATTAATGCCTTGCCTCCCTTTAGCATATGTGCAACTAAATGATTAATTTCATTTAACGATTCACATTCTACAAAAATAGAGATTGATGGTGTAAATGTGAAGTGATGTTGTATATTACTATCATTCACCATTATCTTTAAACCCTTTAAATTCAAAACAGCCATCGCTACTTGCTGTGAATTATCCATATACATTAAGCTTTCGACTGTTAAATCCGGGAACCACTGTTGATATTGCTGGATTGCCTCATTAGCCTGTCCTTGAAACATTAAAAATATCGTTGCATTCTTCATTTATTTTTCGCTCCTTTATATCATAACTTAAAGTAAAATATATAGGATACTATTTTACAAAGTTTTCATATATGTTTATCAGTATAGCCGAATATAGAAAAGCCTTATAACAATAAAATAATAAAAATCCACTTCATCTTCTCGTTTGAAGTTAAGTGAATTTTTATCTACATACTTATTATTTTATTTTAGAGCTTATTATCAGCCCTTTAATAATCGGAATAAATACTCCTAGCAATACTACTGGCAGGAACCACCAGCCTAGTGATGTTGCCTCACCAAGTCCGATTTGTACCATTTGAAAGGAGATAAATGCAAATAAAATAAGACAAAGATTTTTCACCTCATTTAGTATTTTTCTGCTATTTATATAAAATGCTTTTACATTCTTTTCATTTAAGCGTGCTGGATAATTATGCATATGTGGCACTTTTTCTAATAATGTCATAAACAACCATAAAGCTCCACCAATACATGGAAGAATCAATAGCTCCAGCTTTGAGCCCCAGCGATCAACCTCACCTAGCCCATTAAAGTGACCAGGAATTTTATCGGGTAATTTAGTCCATACAACCATAATATAAAAGATCGATAAAATAAAGAAAACTCCGCCAATATAGTCCCATACCTTTTCAGATTTGGTTTTCGGTATTTTTACAATTGGTCTATACATATCGCCCCACCCTTCTGCTTTTCTTCTAACTATATGTACGTTAAGACTACTATTTAAGTTCCAAAATTCATGATAATAGGCTTATTTTTTTTCACCTCCTATCAATTATCAGTATTAAAAATGTATTTTTACTGATAAATATAGTTTTTTTATTATGCTAGTTCTAACTTATTTTACTTTTAAAACTATTACAGAAAGTAAAAATACTCATAATACTTTGTAAAACGTTGATAATCTGATATAAATGTTATAGATACATATTTCATGATTTTGTAACATTTATACTAACTACTGAGAAAGGATATTGCATCTATGCGTTTTACTATCTACAAGAAATTACTGCTCGGTTTTTTGATAGTCATTTTAGTTCTCGTTACAACAATTGGTTTAAATATTCAACAGCTTGACTCTGTAAACAAAACATATCGTACATTACTGGAGGAACAAATCACCACATCTAATAGTATTCAGGAGCTACATGTACTAGCAAAACAAGAAATTGTTAGTATGAGGGGTTACCTACTGCTTGGCGATAAGCAAAACCTGCAAAGTAGTGAGGAAGCACGTAAACAATTCAAGCTTAAATCTGAGGAATTAATGGCAACCTTTAATTCTAAAAAATCCATTGAATTACTAGAAGCTATTATTAAAAGTGAGCAAAGCGTTCAACAGTTTGCAGATCGTATGTTTACACTAAAGGCTGAAGGCGAAACAGAAAAATATGAAAAGCTTGATAGCACGCAAGGACGCTTAATTATAAAGCAATTTGATGAACGTGTTGAAAATTTATCTGCTTATCAAAAGGAAGTTATAGATCATAAAATTGCCGCCACATCAAAGGAAATTCAACATATTAAACTGCAAATGACTTTTCTAGGGGGATTTGCTGTTGTCATTAGTCTGATAATTGCCATTGTAGTTGGTAATCTTATGTCCCGCCCTATCAATGGCATGGCAAAGGCTGCTCAAAAAATAGCAGCTGGCGACTTAACATCTGAGCAAATTCGTGTTAAAAATCGTGATGAAGTTGGTGATTTAGCACTAGCATTTAATCAAATGGCTGTTAATCTAAAAGACTTAATTACAAATGTCCGTCATAACACTACACAAGTTAGTAGCTCGGCTGCCGAATTAACAGCAAGTGCAGATCAAACAATCCAGGCTACTGAGCATATTACTTCCTCCATTCAAGAGGTCGCAAGTGGCTCTGAAACACAGGGGAAAAATGCTACAGAAAGCTCGGAAGCTATGAAAAATATGACAAAAGGTATACAACAGCTAGCCTCTACTACAGCAGCGGTTTCAGAGCTAGCAATGGAAACAAATTCGGAAGCTAAACATGGCAATGAATCATTACAGCGCGTGATTACACAAATGCAGACGATTAATACCGCTGTAGCAGAATCTGCTAGTGTTGTGAAAAATTTAGATAAACATTCCATTGAAATCGGAAATATTATTAGTATTATTACAGAAATTGCCGAACAGACAAATTTATTAGCACTTAATGCTGCAATCGAGGCAGCTCGTGCGGGCGACCATGGACGTGGCTTTGCTGTAGTGGCAGACGAAGTAAAAAAATTAGCCGAGCAATCCAAGCAGTCTGCTGAGCAAATTGCAACCTTGATTTCCGAAATTCAGCAAAATACAAATCATGCTGTCACAGCAATGAATGCAGGTACACAAGAAGTACAAACAGGTATGCAAGTTGTGAAAGTTGCTGAAGAAGGCTTTGCTAAAATTGTAAAACTTATTGAGCAAGTATCCATGCAAATCCAAGAAGCAACAACAGTTTCAGAGGAGATGTCATCGAGTGCAGAGCAAATTTATGCAGCCTTTGATGAAATAGCAACTATCGCTCAAATGTCTTCTAATAATTTGCAAAATGTAGCCTCTGCATCAGAGGAGCAGCTAGCAACAATTGAAGAAGTAGCAGCCTCAGCAGCAACACTCTCCACTATGGCTGAGGAACTACAAACACAAGTATCTCGCTTTAAATTAGAATAAACATAAAAAATATTACCTTTGCAAGTACAGAATAAAAATAATTTTTAGAAAATTGTTGACAGAACACTAATATCCAATGTATTATTGCTTTCAACAACACATTACAGGCCAAGATTGGAAATAGTAAAAGTGATTGTGTACTTATAGAGAGCCGGTGGTTGGTGTAAATCGGTAGACACACATTTTGAACTCGTCCATGAGCTACTCCCTGAACCTCAATTAGTAAGGGATGTCGGTTTCCTCCGTTAACAGGATAGACAGTGATGGCTGTCGATAAGAGGACTTTTTCTGCAAAGAAAGGTCAATTAGAGTGGTACCGCGAGCAAAAACTCGTCTCTATTTTTAAAAATAGAGGCGGGTTTTTTTATGTTTATGTATGGCCTACGTGTAACTTTTTAGATACTACCAACAACAAAAGGAGTGTTTTGATAATGGGAAGAAAAATTTGGGTGTTTGATACAACTTTACGTGATGGCGAGCAAGTACCTGGTGCAAAGCTGAATTTATATGAAAAAGTAGAGATTGCACAACAACTTAAAAAATTAGGTGTAGATATTATCGAGGCTGGTTTCCCTGCTTCATCACAAGGCGATTTTGATGCTGTGAAAGCTGTAGCCGAAAAGGTTGGTAATACAAATGACATTATGATTACAGCATTAGCACGTGCTGTAAAAGCTGATATTGATTCTGTTTATAATGCTGTAAAATATGCTGAAAACCCTATGATTCATATGGTACTTGGAACATCCGATATTCATGTGGAGAAAAAATTCAGCAAATCCAAGGACCAAATTTTACAAATTGGTGTAGATGCTGTGAAATATGCTAAAACATTACTACCACAGGTACAATATTCTACAGAGGATGCATCTCGTTCGGACTTTGAATATCTTTGGAAAACGATTGAAGCTGTGATGAAGGCTGGTGCAACGATGATTAACGTTCCTGATACAGTTGGTTTTGCAGAGCCAGAGGAATTTGGAGCAATGATCTATAAATTAAATGATCGTATGAAAAACTTAGACGATAGCGTTCTTCTTAGTGTTCACTGTCACAATGACCTTGGTATGGCAACAGCTAATACACTTGCTGCTATTAAAAATGGTGCAGATAAAGTGGAATGTACAATTAACGGTATTGGCGAACGTGCAGGAAATGCTGCATTAGAAGAAGTTGTAATGGCACTAAAAACTCGTAGCTCTGTCTACAATGCGGAAACACGTATTAATACAAAGGAAATTATGAATACTTCTCGTCTTGTTTCTAGCTTTATGGGCTTAGATGTTCAAGTAAATAAAGCTATTACAGGGGACAATGCTTTTGCCCATTCATCTGGTATCCATCAGGATGGCTTACTAAAATCCCGTGATGCTTATGAAATCGTGCATCCAGAAGATGTAGGTCTTGATGATATGGAGCTAGTGCTAACAGCTCGTTCTGGGCGTCATGCTGTAAAAAATGCTCTCGAAAAATTAGGCTTCACAAACCTTTCTACAGAAGAATTTGAAGGTATTTTTGATGGCTTCTTAAAGCTAGCCGATGCGAAGAAGGAAGTATACGATCACGACCTATATGTTATTGTTGAAAGCTATTATGAAAAGCATGACGCTAATAATAAAAATGCTACACATTATAGTGATCAATTCTTTGATTTCGATGACCTACAAGTCGTCAGCAATGCAAGCTTCCCTTCTGCAAGTGTAAAAATTCGTAAGGGTGGCGAAACATTTAAAGCAAGTGCTGTAGGCTCAGGTCCAATTGATGCCCTATATTCAGCAATTGCAGAAATTACAAATATTGATGTTAAACTAGTTGAATATAATATTAATAGTGTGTCACGTGGCAAGGAAGCGCTTGGTAAAGTAAAAATTACCATTGAGCATGAGGGCGAGAAATATATCGCAAAAGCAGCCGATACAGATATTCTAAAAGCAAGTGCTCTAGCTTACATTAATGCTATCAACAGTGTAATTGTCGCAAAACTAGCACCTGTTATGAATTAAATAAAGTAAAGCAGTATGGATATGTATGTGCCATACTGCTTTTTTAATATTGGACATTAAGTTTATTTATTTTGTCAATAAAGCTGAAAAATTGGGCGATAAATCTAAATTTTTGGGCGATAGACCTTTTCATCTAGCTGTATCTTTAATAATTCTGTTAAATCACCGATTACAATATCGGCCTTTTCCAGCTCTTTATCTTGTGCAAAGTCAAAGCGAACGCCTATAGAAAGGAATTGATTGTCGCGTGCGGCTTGAATATCTGAGGCACGATCCCCTACTACTGCCCCATACTGTATGTCATTTTCTTCAATCACTCGTTTAACCAAGTCTGATTTATGGCCGCTCGCAATAGATTGAATACTATATACTCCCTTAATAAAACGCTCTAGCTCATAGGTTTCCACAATAGCTTGTAAATATTCAACCTGTCCATTGCTCGCTATGTATAAAGGATAGTCTTGTGCCAATGCTGCAAGAGTTTGCTCAGCGCATGGATACAATGCACCATTATGATTACGGATTTGCTCAATCAACTTTGTATGAAATAACCCGTTGCTTTTCTCACGTATGTCTAATGAATGCATCGGACATAATGTTTCCCAAACAACTGGCAATGGAACACCCATAATTTCTCGATATTGTTCAATTGGTGTAGCTCCCTGCCATAAACCTTTCGCACGTAATACATCGAATGTAGCAGCAAGGGCTGGCTCTAAAATAAGATTTGTTTGAAATAACGTGCCATCCATATCAAAGATAAAAGCTTTCTTCATCGATTCACTCCTTAATGACCCACAGTCTATTGACCTTCAAATAGGCTATGTAATTTCCCTTTCTACTTCTATTTATGTTTATAGCTAAATTTTCAAAATTTGTCAATCACAATAAGCATGTATCTCCTTCCTTAGCGCATAGAATAAGCAAGACCATTAATTGCGAGGAGATGTTGAAGTGCCGAAAATTACTTCTATCAGTACATATCAGCCACCTTACACATTACAACAAGCAAATGCAGAGGAATTAACAAAGGAGCTTTTTTATGCAAAAATGCCTAAATTAGAGCGCTATTTAAAGGTTTTTGAAAATGGTGGTATTGAAACACGCCATTTTTGTGTTCCACCAGAATGGCATCGTACAAATCACTCCTTTGAAGAACGTAATAATCTATATATTGAACTCGCTACACAGTATAGTGTGAATGTTATTCAAGCTTGTTTACAAAATAAAGCTTTTTTAGCTTCATCAATTTCGCCTCAAGATATTGATGCCATTATTTTTGTTAGTAGTACAGGAATTGCCACACCTAGCATTGATGCACGTATTATGAACAAACTCGCCTTTTCTGATCGGCTTAAACGCATCCCACTATGGGGTCTTGGGTGTGCTGGAGGCGCAGCCGGTGTAAGTAGAGCCTATGATTTTTGTCAGGCACATCCTACTGCAAAGGTTCTTGTTGTTTGTGTCGAGTTATGTAGCCTCACTTTTCAGCCAAATGATATTTCAAAAAGCAATTTGATTGGTGCTTCACTTTTTGCAGATGGTGCTGCCTGTATACTTGTTTGTGGAGATAATGCAACTATCAATACGATAAAGCCAACACCAGCTATTCTTGCTACAGGCTCTAAATGGATGCCAGATTCGGAAAATGTGATGGGCTGGCATATTAAAAATAGCGGGCTACATGTTATCTTTCAGAAAAGTATTCCTACTATTATTACGAATTGGCTTGGGCCATTTGTTGAGCAATTTTTATTGGAGCAGGAGCTTTATAGCGAGCAACTTACCCATTTTATCGCACACCCTGGTGGAAAGAAGGTGTTAAAAGCCTATGAAGACACGCTTTATCTTTCTTCCCAAAAAACCGACATTTCTCGGGAAATATTACGTCATCATGGGAATATGTCATCCCCAACAGTGTTGTATGTATTAGAGCAATTTATGTTACATGAAGGAAAAGTGGATGATACAGGCTTACTTGTTGCTCTTGGCCCTGGTTTTTGTGCAGAAGCTGTATTACTAAAATGGAGGGAGTAGCATGGTATTCTATTTGATTTTAATATTTGTTATTCTACAAAGATTGACAGAGATTGTCATTGCCAAACGTAATGAAAGGTGGATGCTGTCACAGGGAGCCTACGAAGTAGGAGCCTCCCATTATCCTTATATGGTGACAATGCATATTAGCTTTTTCTTATTTTTAATGGTTGAAGTGATGACGAATAATAATGGTATATCGCCCTTATTTCCATTATTTTTTATTTTATTTTTAGCTGTGCAAGCATTACGAGTTTGGTGTATACGTTCATTAGGTTCTTTTTGGAATACAAAGATCCTTATATTACCTGATACACAAGTTGTGCGTAAAGGGCCCTATGCCTATATGCGCCATCCAAATTATGCTGTTGTTTGCTTAGAAATCCTGCTGTTGCCTCTTATGTTTCAGGCTTATTTTACAGCATTTTGCTTTACACTCTTAAATATTACAATGCTGTCTGTGCGCATACCTATCGAGGAACAGGCATTGCGAGATGCAACAAATTATAATCATGTATTTCAAAAGAAGATTTCGGAATCCTAACCGAAATCTTTTTAGTATCCAGAAGAATAAGCTTGACAATTTAGCAAGAAAAATATATATTTTAAATCGTAATAATTACTATTTAAAACAGGAGGTTTTATGATGCGTGTACAAGTAACGTTAGCCTGCACTGAAACAGGTGATAAAAACTATATAACAACAAAAAATAAACGTACAAATCCAGAAAGGTTAGAGTTAAAAAAATATTCCCCTCGTTTAAAGCGAGTAACACTACATCGAGAAACAAAATAGCTTAAGCAAGAATTCGTTTATTCCTTTTGGCGTGAAAAAATAACTGTTTCAAAGCCTTCTAACAAGCCTTTGAAACAGTTTATTTTCATTCCACTATAGCTGCTCTCTATTAATTTCTAAAGCTAACTCGTTCAACTTATGATCTAGTTCATCAAGCATCCGTAATCGCTGATCGATTTGCTGATCAAAACTTATAATTTGTACACCAGTAGCTGGCTGTTGACCATCAGCCACTTTATTGGATAAGCGTTCGATTTCTTCGTTTTTCAGCGCTAATTCTTCTATTAAATGCTGATAGAGGCTATCCGAATGAGCTTGTTCCATATAGGACTTTTCAATTGCCTGCATAATGCCCTCTATTTGCCTGCCTGTTGCTATTGTAAAATCGCTTATTTTTTTATCTAGCCCCTCCATTACGACCTTATAGCTAGCTGCTTGCTTTAGTGTTAATAGCTTTGCATTCGCCTCTTTTATATTTTCTTTTAAAACTTTATTTTCCGCCCTCAATTCCGTTAATTCCTTTAAGAGTGACTCTATTGATGCAATTTGTTTTTTTCGCTGCAATTCTCGTCTTTCCATTTCTTCATTGTATAGCTGTAATTCTTTTTCATAGTTTCTTTTTAATTTTAATAGCTCCATAGACAGGTCTTTTTTGCTTTTTGTTAAATATACATTTTCTCGCTCAAGTCGTAGTATCAATTCATAATAATCACTATCTCTAAGCCGCTTCACCTCATTTTTATATTTGGCTAATTCGGCTCTTAAAAAAATAATCATTTGTTGGAGCTGTATAGGATCATTGTTTTTAACAACTTCACTATCCACCCTTGCACCTCCTAGCCTGAATAGCTTTTCAATAAATGAATCACTTCTTCAAACTGTGCTTTACTATCCTCTATTAGTTCATCAAGCTGCTGTATTAGCTTTGCCTCTTCTATAGGCTCACTGCTATTATTTTCTCCTGAAAGCAAATAGGCAATTAATAGATTTAATGTATTTTTTTCAAGAAATGCAAAGCTATTATCTTGCCCATTGCGGCGATTTAACTGCTCCGTTATCAATTGCTGAATGGCATGCTTTTGGACATCACTCATTGTCACCCTCCTGTATTTGACTAATTCCATTGAGATTAATAGGATTTAAAACAGCTGCACCATCTGTTAACTGATCGCAATATGTAAAGCCCATAATAGTGCCCGAATAGGATAAATTATGGGACCATTTAATTTGGAAATTGGTAAATGAAATAGTTTCATTTTGCTCAATAATTGTTTTTCCTACTGGTCTTAGCCAATACTCCTCTGTGCTTGATTTATCATTGAAGCGCTCCCACTGGTATTGCCCCTGTGTTTTTAAATTCGGAGTAAAATTTTCATGTACATATCGCCCTGAAAAATAAAATGGTGAATCCTTCGGCAGTTGAATACATACATATGGGTTTGTAACGGGTTCACTACCGATATTACGAATATGATAGGAACCTAAACATAAACTCTCTTGCTCTGAATCATAAGAAATATTAAATGAGGAAGTAAAATAGCTAATTAGACTGACGCTGTTTGGTATCCTTAGCCCTTCTACCAGTTGCTTCATTTCATGCAGATAGGCGTTTGTTTGGTCTTTTAAAGCTTGTATCTTCTCTTCAATACGATTTTCCACTGAATACCCCCTTGTTGTCATCAAAAAAAGAGAGGATTACCCTCTCTTCAGCATATGACTTTCCTTGGTATGTTAGCACCATTAACCGCCATTTGGGAAAATAACGGAACATTGCTTCGGACGAACCGCAGTCGGACATGAGAATGGTAAGTCTGCTCGTGGTTCGCAGAAAGTTGCTAAAAATTCTACAGTCACTGGGAATGTAGATTGAATACTTTGACAAACAGCAACAGTGATTGTTAACGCAGAAAACGTAATTGTACCTGTTCCAGCTGCAAGTGTTCCAGTTGTACATACGAAGCAATCTAAATCTGTATATAAAATTTCTACATCTGTACCTTTAGGAGCACATAATGTTACTTGCTCACAGCGAGAAACTGGAATTTCTGCACTTGTGAAAACGGTACCGTTTGGTAAAGTAACGATAATCGTTAGGATGAAGTTCTTTTGAATATTTAAGTGTTGCAGACAAACTGTTGACCCATCAATGGAGAATTGGCGATTCTCACGATTCAGGATCACGATTGGATTTGTAGCAGCTGGCGTCACTCGACATGTAACAACCGCACCTGTTAAATCAGTACCTGCTACTACACCTGGAAACGTAATATCTCCAGTTGGCGAAATATCAAATGACATTTCCTTTACAATCCAGTCATATACCTTATCAACATTTATACAAATTAATTCCTGCGCCTGGGATGGCATATTCTCCTGCATCCTTTTGACACCTCCATAAAATTTTTATCTTTCGTTTGTAGCATATGTTTTTTCGCTATAAGTGCATGGGCTAATAAATAGTTACACCTGATTTTTATTACACGTATTTGTTTTAGCAAGAAGCGCTGAAATATGTGAAAAGGCAGGTATATTTGTAACAGAAAGGCAATATTTTTAATAAGATAATAGTGGACTGAAAGGAGTGACATGCCATGAAAGATTCAAAATTGTACTCCATACAAGAGCTTGAGGACTTAAAGCAGCGGATTGAAGCCTATAGGGAAGCATTAACCTCGCTAAAAGCAGGCACTTCCATTGAAGATTATTTATATATGAAAGATGAATTCGATGGACTAAAAGCACAAATATTACATTTAGAGAGCTTAACAGAAACAATAGATGATAAACAAAATTCACAGATTAAGGGCTATGAGGAGCAAATTCAGTTACTTACCTCACAAGTTACATCATTAAATCAAACCATTGAAGAAATGAATCGTGACATCTTAACAATGCTAAAGAAATTACTGACACCTGAAACAACTGAAGCACAAAAAATACCGAATAACAATCAATCTTTCTCTACAATTCCTAATCTACTGCCAAGAAAGACGATGGTTACACAAACAACAAATCAAGCTGCTACCCAGCCTAAATCCAATCAACCTTCTTATAAAATGCTACAAAGTTTAGCAGGAAAAGCGATCAATACCCAAAGTTTCACTAATTACCCTTCTACTAACCAGCATGAGCAACCTATGCATAGACCTGAAGAACGCCATTTTCATCAACAATACCTTCAATCCATTAATACGCATCCGAGTCAAATTTATAATGGGCTTTATCGGAACACTACTGTAGAACCTACATTCCATTTCCGAAACGCTACTGAGGCACAAGAAATTCCCGTTCAGGATGTTATCCCCCCTAGCACTGCAATACCCGCATCTGTTAAACCTACTTCAATTGATAAAGCACCGGCTAAAGAGGAAGCAGAAAACCTTCTTGAATCTGTAAACCTTGAGCATACTGAAGAGATAGACAACCACATAGAATCTTCTTCTATTACAATAGAGGAGCCTGAAGTTATTGAACAGCCTCAAGAAATAAACGAACAGCCAGAGCCTATAGATGCTCCCATTAAGGAAGACGCAAAGAAAGAAAAACATTCATTTCTCCATTTCTTAAAAAAGTGGAGCTAATATGTCTTATTTAGAACTGTCCAGTATGTATAACATGCATATTGGATTTTTTTATTTTATATAGAAGACAAGACCATATTAGATAATTGCCCTTAACCCTTCATCGAATCTGAATAGAATAATGAAGAAAGGGGGTGTAACAATGTGTTTAAATAATTCTATGTGTGGCTGTTCAGGAAATGGTCATGGCAACGGTGAATGCAGTGCAATGGGACCATTTGTAGCAATTGATGCTGCATGTATTACTCCACCTCAAGCAACTGGCTCAATTATTCCTTTCTCTTCTGGTATCACACCTGTTGTTTTAGCATCATTAGCAACTGGTTTAATTGATACACCTAGTCTGATTGGATTTGGTACAGCAGTTCCTGGTGTTACAGTTTTAGGAAATACAATTGATTTATCAGGTGTTGTAACAGAAGCTTTCTCTGTTCCTCGTCCTGGTAGTATTACAGCAATTTCTGCATCATTCTCTGCAACAGTTGCTATTGCATTACTTGGTACAACAACAGTAACTGCAACAGTATATCGTGCTCCTGCTGGTAGCACTGTATTCACTGCAACAGCTGCAACAGTAAGCCTTGCTCCATCCTTTACAGGGGCTATCGCATTAGGTCAAACAGCATTCGCTTCCGCAAACGTACCACCAGTACCAGTTGTAACAGGTGACCGCTTATTAATGGTTTACTCCATTACAACTTCTGGTGTTGCTGTTGCTCAAGTATTAACAGGAACAGCAAGCGCAGGTATTACAATTGCATAATTCCTTAGAAAAATAAATAAAATAGGCGACTTTTTTCAAGAAGTCGCCTATTTCATATTTTACCGTGCTAAAGCGTTTTGAATATGTGCTAAATGATGTTTACCATGCCATGCATATAGTCCAATCGCATGCTCTAATGTTGTTAGCCCTGAATCTGGATGTTGAAATGCTCTTTGCAGTTGTTCCTCAGTTAAGCTTGTTAGTAAATAGACCCAGCGTTCATGTAAGCTTTCAATTAGTTTAAACGAGGTTGCTACTGCCATTTCGGAATCTGGTAACTGTGCCCATTCCGCTTCATTGTACGGCTTAATCGTTGGCACATCCTCTGTTAATGCTAGTTTAAAACGGATATAGCTGTTCATATGACTATCAGCAATATGATGGACAAGCTGTGTAACCGTCCAGCCATGCTCACGATAAGATTTTGCTAGCGCCTGCTCACTTGCTCCGCTTAATGCCTCTGCAAGCTGTCTTGGTAAAAGCCGGATATCCTCAATCCATTTTTGAACTTGCTGTGAAGTTACCTCTTCTGGTAACTGGAATTGCCCAATTGGATATCGTAAATCTATCATAGCACTCGCCTCCATTTTATTTTTATAGTATCAATTTAAGAATTTCCCCGCTACTATTTTGATAGCTATTTCCCTACTCAATAGCAGGTGCAACAAAAAGCTAACATGTAATGGGCATATCGCTAAAATGTCTAAGCTTTATATTGTATCAATAAAGGCAACACGATATTCAACATGGTTGCCATATGTATGTATTATTTACTTAAATCCATCGCTATGCTTTTGCCTTCAATATAAAGATTTATGAACAGCCTGTGCTAATGCTTGTAATGGATGAGGAATAGTTAGCATTGACGATTTTTCAAATTGCTGTGCTGCATCTACCATTGAAAGCTGAGCAACTGAAATTGGCATTTGCTTAGATGATAAATGCTGCAAAGTTTGTATAATAGCATGATTATAGGATGTCTGATCATCTTTCATAATCAGCTCAAAGGCATGCTCAATAACATGTGCTAGCGCGTGTACGGCTTTGCCATGCAATTTAGCATATTGAGCAAGCCTTGTCATAGTGCCCTCAACGGTTGCAGGATTTGTAAAAAGCAGCACCTGGGGTCTTGGTTCCCTGCATATTATTTCAAAGTATGGCTCATCAATCTTTATAATAGGTATTGAGAAATTATTATCCTCTAACAGTGCAATATAATTGGTACATGTGATTAAAATAGCATCAACACCACAGCTAGCTATCCATTCAATCTGGTTTCTAGACTTCTGCGCTAATCCATCCTCTCCTTGTGATATATGATGGATTAGTCCAGGGTCAACAAAATGAACAAGCTCTATATCCTTTATGCCTTGTTCAATATACGCAATATTAGAATGATGTGCATGTAAGCAGCCAAGCTTTTTCTTCAAATAAACGCCCCCTGTAATAGTTAAAGTTATATCGTTACAACATACCCTAGTAAACACGATATTTCAATACTTCTTAAAACATAAAAAAACCGTATTAGTTATAAAAAGTTAATACGGTTAATGTTTATTTTTAGCTTTTGTTTCCTTTTCAATATGCTTTCTTGCTATTTTCAAACGCTGAATATCCTTCTTTTTAACAGGAATAATTTCGTTCTTCATCATTTTGATAAAAGCTACCATTAATAATAGTAAAATTACTGTAAATGGTAAGGCAGCAATTAACGATGCTGTTTGCAGCGCCTCAAGCCCTCCCGTATACAGCAACACACCTGAAATAGCTGCCATCAATACACCCCAAATCAGCTTTGACAAGACACTTGGATTTAAGGAACCTTTTGTTGTCATACTCGCCATAATAAATGTTGCTGAATCAGCAGATGTAATTAAAAATATAAGAATAAGCAAAATACCAAGGGCTGATGCAATCGTCGAAAGTGGCAAATGCTCTAGCATCTGAAATAAGGCAACTGTAACATCATTACTAACTGTTTGTGCAATTTGAGCATTTTTGTGCAAATCCAACCACAACGCTGTACCACCGAAAACAGCAATCCAAAAGCAAGCAATTAAAGGCGGGATAATTAAGACACCTACAATAAATTCTCGAATAGTCCTACCCTTCGATACACGAGCGATAAAAGAACCAACAAAGGGTGACCAAGCAATCGCCCATGCCCAATAAAAGATTGTCCAATCCTTAACCCATGTACCTCCTACATATGGCTGCATTCGAAGACTATATTGAATAAAGTTTGAAATATAATCTCCTATTGCTAATGTAAATGTTTCCAGTATAAAAACAGTTGGACCTGCAATAAATACAAATAGTAATAGAATAATCGCTAGAGCCATATTAACATTGCTTAAGATTTTCATTCCCTTTTGAAGACCTGTAGTGGCAGATAACATATAGCCAATAAACATAATCCCTATAATCGCTACTTGTATAAGAAATGTATTAGGTAAACCGAAAACAAAATTTAGACCTCCATTTGTTTGCAGAACACCAAGACCTATAGAGGTTGCTACGCCCATAATCGTTGCAATGACAGCTAAAATGTCTACGACGCCTTTCACAGTTCGATTTGTGCCCGCTATTGGTTCGATAGCTGTAGAAATTAATAGATCCCGCTTCTTATTAAATTGCACATACGCCATCACAAGCCCAAGTATGGCATAGACAGACCACTGACTGATGCCCCAATGAAAGAATGCATAACCCATTGCAAGCCTTGCAGCATCAGCCGTTAAAGATTCTGTTGTACTAAAGGGCGGTGAAAAATAATGGCTCATTGGCTCAGCTACACCCCAAAAGACTAATCCTACTCCAAGCCCAGCCGAAAAAAGCATAGAAATCCATGTTAGAAAGCTAAATTCAGGACGACCTTCCTGCGACCCTAATCGAATCGTACCGTATTTGCTAATAGCTAAACCAAATAAAAAAATCACAATACTAAATACAGCTAGTAAATAAAACCAGCTAAAAAAGTCAGTCGTCATATGATATACGCTATTTGCTACATTCTTAAATTGCTCTGGCTTCACTGCTCCAATAACTACCAACAGTAAAATAAGACCACTAGCAATAATAAATACCGGATTTTTAAAAAGTTTATTGTGCATACAGCGCCTCCATTAATTCCAGACATAACAATTACCAATTTTCCTTTATTATGTGTAGTATTGAGGTAATATATGTACAATAAAAAAGAAGGCGGCTCCTTTTATTGTGAGCAATGGTTTTTAGCGAATAATGATTGCTAGAAGCTAGGCTGCCCAAAAATGTACTATTTTTTGGACAGCCCTTACTTATTATGTTGATTGATGCATAAAACGTATAGCTCTGCTCATAACAGTTGGTACAACAGAGGCATGGTTTTCATCTAAAGCCTTGTAAAAGCCAACATCCATTATATCCCTCAGCATACGCATCATTTGTCGTGCATCATCCACCATTGTATTTTCAAGCTCTCCAGCACTTATAAATAATGTTTCCTGTATTTTTTCATACTTTGTTAAACATTTTGAGGCATATTGGAATAATTCATGTTCATTCCACCAGATAGAAGGACTGATCGCCAAATAACTGTGAAAGCTAGATGGATGATGAAATAACTGCCATAGTGAAAAATAGCCTGCTAGTGAATGCCCAAATAAAGCTTGTCGCTCTCTATTTATAGGGTACTGCTCTTCCATTGCTGGCTTAAGCTCCTCCTCTAAAAAACGACTAAAGTTGGCTGCTCCACCAAGCTTGTCATGACCTTTACCTTTAAATCGTTCAGGATAAATATATGTTGCTGCTGGTGCTGTAAAATCATAAAATCGCCTTTCACGCATATCTGCACCATGCCCAATACCAACCACAATTGATGGGGCAACATTTGTTTTTAGTGCATTACCACTTTGTAAGCGCACAGCTTCCTTCACAAGCCCAAAATAAGAAGAACCGTCTAATACATAGAGAATAGGAAAGCCCTCTTCTGGTGCTTCATTATTTGGTATATAAATATTAATTGTATAGGTGTAATCCGTATATTTCGAAGTTATTTGCTTTGTAATATAATCTATTTCAGCTACCTTCATTTGTTAGCCTCCTTTAAAATATCATAACTATAACAGACAGGTGTATTTGTTACAGGGTCTTCCATAATACGTGCATCAATACTAAATACTTGACGCATTACCTCTGCACATAATATTTCCTGCGGTGTGCCCGTTTGTATTACGACGCCATTACGCATTGCAATAAGATGATCTGAATATCTCGCAGCATGGTTAATATCGTGTAAAACCATCACGATTGTACAAACATGCTGTTCATTCAAACTTTTTACAATATCTAACACTTCTAGCTGGTGTGCCATATCTAAATAAGTAGTCGGCTCGTCTAGCAATAAAATATTTGTTTCCTGTGCTAAAGCCATTGCTAGCCAAACGCGCTGACGTTGACCTCCAGAAAGCTGTGCTAGCTCACGGTTCCGATATTCTCTTGTATTTGTCACAGTTAAAGCCCATTCAATCATTTCCTTATCCTTATTTGTTAAACGATTAACATTATTGCGATGAGGATACCGACCATAGGCAATTAGCTCTTCTACCTTTAATTGACCCGGTGCAACAGGTGTTTGGGATAATATTGCTAGCTTTTTAGCAATATCTTTTGTTGATAAATTTTGCATATTTTGCTCCTGCAAATAAACCGTTCCCTGCTGCTTCTTTAAAATACGTCCAATTGTTTTTAAAAGCGTTGACTTGCCACAGCCATTTGGTCCAATAATTGTTGTTACCTTGCCCTCCTCTATTGTTAAATTTAAACCTTCAAAGACACGAACCTGCTCATAGCCTGATGCTAAATTTTCCATTCTAAATGCAGTTTGCACACCATTTCCTCCTATGCCTTAGATTTCACCAGTAAATATAAGAAATACGGAATTCCAATAATCGAAACAACAATACCAACAGCCAACTCAGATGGTGCAAATATGGTTTTGCCAATAAAATCAGCTAAGATTAACAGACCAGCACCAATTAGCGCACTTACTGGCATAACATAACGATGTTGAATACCAACAAGCTGCTTGGCAATATGTGGCGCCATTAAACCGATAAAGCCAATGCTTCCTGATACGGATACACAGGCACTTACAAGACCCACGCTAGCTAATAGCAGCTTTATTTTCTCTTTCTCAACAGCAATTCCTAAACTTGTAATGTTATCCTCTTCAAGCTGAAAATAATCAAATAAATACGATTTTCTATGCACATAAATTCCTAAGATCAGGAGCCAAGGTAACATTGTCAGTGCAAAAATCCAATTGGCATTGTAAATGGAGCCTGCCATCCAAATAGCAGCAGATTCAAAATCCTGCGCACTCATTTTTAAGGATAAAAACAAAGATAATGCGCCAAAGCCACTATTAATGGCAATCCCTGTTAAAATTAAACGCTGCATATCTAAATGACCATTTTTCATAGCAAATGAAAAAATCAATATAGCCGCAACTGTTCCACCGATAAAGCCGAACAATGGCATCATTAAAATGGACATCCAGCTACTCATATCTGCACTCACTAGCTTTAATTGAAAGAAAAACATAAAAATAACGACGGCTGCCCCAGCTCCAGCATTAATTCCTAAAATACCTGGGTCTGCTAATCCATTACGTGTTATCCCTTGTAAAACAACACCAGCCATCCCTAAGCCAACACCTACAAATGCTGCAATTACAATGCGAGGTAGGCGAAACTCAAAGATAACAAGGTCAAAGTTTGAATTTGACTCAATACGCAGCAATGTTTTCATAATATCCATCACAGACATATCAAAAACACCATTTGTAATATGTAAATAGCTCGCACCCAAAATCAATAGCATCAGCATCGTCATTAGAAATACACTTGAGGCTTTATTACGCACGCTTTTCACCTCCGTGCTTACGAACTAAATATAAGAAGAATGGCACACCGACCAAGGCTGTTAAAACACCAATTGGCGTTTCAAATGGATAATTCACATAGCGGCTAAGAACATCGCAAAGCGCTAAGAAAAAGGCCCCAATTACAGCAGCGCAAGGGATAATAAAGCGATAATCCACACCAACAAGAAAGCGTGTAATATGTGGTATAACTAACCCAACAAAGGCGATCTTTCCAACCAGTGCTACAGCTGTACCTGTTAAACAGACTACTGCCAGCATACTAATGATTCTGACAGCTTTTGTTTTTTGTCCAAGTCCCATGGCAATATCTTCACCTAGCGAAGTAATGGTAATCGCTTTTGCAGATAGTAAAGCCAAGATCAATCCAGTTAGACCAAATGGAATCGAAAGGATAAGCATATCCATATCTACCATATGTACCTTTGTGTTATACCAAGCACTTACTGTTTGCGATACTTGAAAATACATTGCAATTGCTGTAGCAACACTGCTTAAAAATGTGCCAATAACCGTACCAATAATCGCTAGCCTTACTGGTGATAGGCCATTGCGAATTAATGAGCCAAAGCCAAAAACAATTCCTGCTCCTAATGCCGAGCCTAGCATTGATAATAAAATCATTTGATAGTTTGGCAAGCCCGGGAAAAAGACAATCGTCAATGTAATAACAAAAGCTGAGCCATCATTAACACCCATTAAGGAAGGTGATGCTAAATAATTTCGTGTAATCCCCTGCATCACTGCACCAGCAACCGCCAAAAAAGCTCCGACTAGCAAGACCGCAGCTACTCTAGGAATGCGACCTGTCCGTATAATTTGATGATCAACATTTGAAGCATCAAACGCAGTGATTGCCTGCCACACCGTAATCGCACTAATATCTTTTGTGCCATACACAATAGAAATGAGTGCCACAAGCGCTATAAGAATAGGAGATAACACTAATATTGAAAACGGCATTATATTTGTTCTTTTCAACTTTCACACCTTTTTCTTTATATATTTCTACTGAGCAAAAGGCTGGTAATAGTCCGGTGACATCACCAAATCTACTACCAGCCTGTTTATACTATTGCAGTAACTTTTCAGCAGCAATATCTAAAAATTTCACCTTAGACCAAGCAGTACCACCTTGTGCTAATGGCTCAATTGTATTGACGAAAACCTGATTATTTTGAGCTGCCCTTAAGCTTGTGAAAATTGGGTTCTTTTGTAGTTCTTCTAATGCCTTTGGCGAATCTGTATTTTCAGATTCCTCAAATTGTAGGAAAATAATATCTGGGTTTACTTCAGCCAATGCTTCCAGTGATAATTCATCCTGTGCCTTAGCTGCTTGTACAATAGCTGGAATTGGTGCGCCTAAATCTTCATACAATACAGGATTTAAATAGACACCTGCAGGATAGATGTACATCATGCCACCACGCACACGTATTATTAATATTTGCTTATCAGCTAGTTGTTCTTTAGATTTTACTTGTGCCTCTGCCACTTTTGCTTCATAGTCAGCAATAATTTTTTTAGCATCCTCTTCTTTACCAGCAAGCTGTGCCAGCACTGTTAAATTATCCTTCCAGTCTGTTGAAATATGTGAGTAAGGAATCATCGTTTGAATTTTATTAAGCTTTGCAGTTGTTTCTTCAGGGAATTTTGAAGTACCTACGATAACATCTGGATCAAGCTTCAGAATAGCCTCTGCATTTGGCTCCATTTTATTGCCTATAAGTGTAGCACCGTCAAATGCTGATGCTAAATATGCAGGAACTTTACCACCAACTTCAAGTACACCTACAGGCTGAATACCAAGCATTGCAGCATCTTCCATTGACTCTAAACTTGCAGCAACGATATTATGCACTTCTGCAGGAAGCTCATATTTTTCACCTAAGTATGTAATTGTCTGTGTTGCAGCATGCTCTCCCTGTGATTCTACTGTACTTGTTTCTGGCGATGTAGATGCAGGCTCCTGTGCCTTATCTGTGCCACATGCAGCCAGTGATAATACTAAAAGTGCAGGGGCACACATTTTAAAATATTTATTCATAGATATTCTCTCCTAACAAATCATGTTTATATTGATAATGATAATCATTTTCATACTTATGTCAATATATAATTGATATTCATTATCATTTACAGATGCTATCTTAACAAAGTGAAAAAAGATTGTGAATGGACGATTTTGAAAACGACATGGATTTTTGCCGATTTCTATAATAAAAAAACTGCTTCTTTTTTAAAGAAACAGCTTTTATATATAGTTCGTTTCCTCCATTTTTACCTTTCGATAAGCTGAAGGTGATAAGCCTGTGCATTTTTTAAATACTCTACTAAAGTAAAAACAATCTGCATATCCAACAGCTTCTGCAATTTCGCTTATAGGAATCACACCATATTCCAATAAATCTTTGGCGCGTCGTATACGGTACTCCGTTATATAAGTGCTTGGATTCATGCCTGTATGCTGCTCAAATAAATGCGCAAAACGGCGTCGTTCAATACCAAACTCATGTGCAATATTTGACACGGAGAGCTGCTCTGTATAATGTTCATGGATATACTGCAATGTCCGCTCCATCAATTCGCTAGCGCTATCAAGCACCTGCATTTTTGCCGCTATAAGAATATGCTCCAGCAAGTTCATAAATAATGTTTTAGACTTCAGTATAGCCATATTACTCGGTAATAGATAGCTTTCTATTAATTGCTGGACATCATTAATAATTTGTGGATTATAGCCTGTACGAATTAAAAAATGCTGTTCTGCTAACGGAAAAAGAACCGCTTCTGCTATAGGCAAATTATAATGAATTACTGCATACTCCCAAATTTTATGACCAGTCGCCTTCACCTCTATTAACATTTGAGGGCCTGCATGGACAATCATTCCCGGCTCTAGCTCATAAGATGTGCCATTAAAGCTAAATATAGCACTACCTGCAAGCGGCACAACCAACCCACACTTTTCTGGCGCTGTTGTTCTACCTATATCAACCTCACCTGGCTCCATTCTTTTTATAAAAACATCTGTAAACTTTACTGACGCATGTGCAAAGTAATCAATAATGTATTTGATATCCATATGCTAACCCCTATACATGTATCACATTCTGAACTTGTGAGAAGTGGTGCAAATCATGATTAACTAACCCTATGAAGTAAGCAATTACAGTTATCTCTGACTGCCCAACTGTAAATAACTGCTGCCATTGTTCATCAGAAAATGATTGAACAGCTTGTAACAATTGACTTCTTGTAGCAATAAAATTTTTAATTGTTTCCTCCATGGATTGTTCGCGGCTTTTCTTCGCTGCTATCGTATTCATCCATGCAACATCCGGCCCTTTCGGTAAACATTTTTTAACAAAGAAAAAGGGAATACGGTGATTTAACACAAATTCATCCCATGGAGAAAGATGCCCTATTACCTCCGCAACTGACCACTTCCCCGGTTCAATAGGCATACGCCATTGAACCTCCGAAATATCACTCAAGCTCTTTATCCAGTAAAGTGATAGTTCATAGTGCTGAATGATTTGCTTGTTGTTTTCTGGAAACATAATCTTTGCTTTATTAAAATCATGTATATTCGTCACTTGTTGGTATTTGATAACTATACCTCCCATCTACAATAATACTATCATTCTTCTGTAGCTTTTTGCTTTCACAGTTCACCTATGACACCTATAATGAAAAGAAACCTAAAATTAGGAGGAAGGCAATGCTAGCTACTATTGAAAAGCAAACTAATCACTATGTCGCAACGTTTGAACGCCCACTTCCCTATTCCGTAGACGCTGTGTGGGCAGCTATTACGAAAAATGAAAACCTTCAAAAATGGATGGGCAATTTAGAAATTATTGCCCTTCATAAAGATGGAAAAATTCATTTTAATATGAATGATGGAACAGATGCCTATGAGGAAATTACGATTACAGACTATATTGAAAAAGAGGTGCTTGAATTTGATTGGGCTACTGATACAGTAAGATTTGAGCTATCTTCTACAGCAAATGGCTCATTATTACTACTAATAGAAACCATTCAAGAATTAACAGACCACACGCCAAAGGATTTGGCTGGCTGGCATATATGCCTTGATCTATTAGCTAATGTCTTGAATGGTATTGAGCACCAGCATTTCCCAATGGAAAATTGGCAGCAGCACTTTGTTGAATATCAGAAGCTTACAGAGGCAGTAAAGCTTTCTTAGCTTGGGAATGTTTATTCTTGCTTCGTGGGTATTTACTTCGATTCCGCGGGTAATCTCCTTAACTTCGCGAGTATTCACCTTGGCTCCGCGAGTATTCATCGCTATCCCCCTTTAACCATAATAAAATCCTAGAGCTTCAACTGCTCTAGGATTTTTTATTGATAAAAGGCTGTAGCAATTTCTAATGCTTGTAAAGGGTCTTTTATCATATCGAGTGTGTAAACAAGCTGTTCATCCTGCCAAACAATTAAATTGCCTGATTGATAAACATCTAGCTGTGCCATACCATACTGCTTTGGAATAGGGAGCATATGGCTTTCTAAATATTCAACTGCCTGCTTTGCAAGCTGTGTACCTGCCTCTGGGTTATCTGTCCGCGTATGTGTAGCAAGTGCCCAGCGTCCCTCGTTCCAGCCTGTCCATAATGATCCCGCTCCTGCATCCTGATAGCCTGTGATATTGTAGCCAAGGTCCACTTCTTGCCCTCCATTTTGGCTAAAATTATCAAAAGCCACTTGTGTGCTTGCTCCTTCCATACTTTGATATTGCTTCACTAACAGCCTGCAAATTACTGTTGCTGAATTTTTTAGTCGAATATCATTAATAGGTAAATCTTCTTTACTTTCATAAAAAATAATCTCCACCTGATTTTCTTCAACCTTTGTTGTTGCTGTTAAAAACGCACCTTCTGCCACTGGTAATGTTGTTGGCATGTTAAGGGGTATAGCTGAATGTAGCTCCTCTTTTATATACTGAAGAACTTCAATAGGTGTTTTACTATTTTCATTACTAGGCTGTGTTGTAGATATCTGATCTGAACTCTCGTCTATTTGATGCTGTTGTTCATTAGTAGAACAGGCACTTACAATACCAATACTTAATATAAACATAATAAATATTGTTCTTTTCATTATGCTAACCTCCATCTTTTTACTATTTTCCCCTGATGAAGGTTAGCTTAAACATTAGACTACTTTAGTGCATTGATTTGCTTTGTTAAGTCATTAAACTTTTGATCAAGCATGGCATAATCCTTATCTTTCGCCGTTAAAAAGCTTAGTTTACCCAATATCTCTTGTCGCTCTGTTTCAAGCTTTAGGCGTAGAGCTTCTTGATCATCAGCCTGCTTTGGTGTAGTAGCCATCCACTTTTTCTCTACACGTTGATCGCGAAGCTCCCATACGTCATTTGTTACCTTCTCTAAAAAATAGCGATCATGTGACACAACAAATAATGTGCCATTATACTGTGCAAGTGTATGCTCTAACTGTTCACGTGAAGGTAGATCAAGGTGATTGGTTGGTTCATCTAAAATAAGAACATTTTTATCTTCTAAAATATAAGCCATTAGTTTACATTTCACGCGCTCTCCCATACTCATATCACCAATCGCAGATGTCCAATGTGTAGCTGTAAACCCTAGATTTTTCATAAGATTTCGAACCTTACCTTGCTCCTCAAATGTTGCTTTATAGAAATATTGCGCTGGTGTTTGGTCAAGTGGTAAATCAAAGACCTCCTGTGTCAAATAGCCAATATTTGCAGCAGGAGAAAGCCATATTTCGCCATCAGCCTCTAACTGACCTAAAATCACCTTTAAAAAGCTTGTTTTTCCACTACCATTCTTACCTGTAATTGCAATTTTATCACCATATTGGGCTGTAATCGTAACATCTTTAAATAATGCGCGTTCACCAAAGCTCAACGACAAATGCTTTGTTTCCAACAGGCGCTTGCCAACACGCTGATTTGTACCTAAGGAAAAACGAACCTCTGCCTCTGGTGCTACAGCCTCAACCTTTGCCTTTTCAAGCTCTGCCTCCAAGCGTTTTTTCTTTGATTTCACCTGTGAATCCAGGCGCTTCGCCTTCACACGATGATATTCTTTAAAGCCTTCTAGCTTCGTTGATTGTGCATGACCCTTTTGCGACCAAGCTGTTAGCTCCTGCATTTGTGCCTCAATACGCGCAATATTTTTTTGTTGCTTGTCATAGGCTCGCTGCTGTGTTAATCTTCGATGCTCCCGTTCAGCCATATAGCTTGTATAGTTACCACTATGCTCAATTAACGTTTTCTCCTCAATCGACCAAATTTTTGTGGCAACCTTATCTAAAAAATAACGATCATGTGATACAAGAATAATCGTTCCCTTATAATGCTGTATTTGTTCAATTAAAAAAGCGGTACTTTGTTCATCTAAATGGTTCGTGGGTTCATCTAATAATAGCAATTGAGCATTCTGTGAAAAACCTTCTGCAAGGCGCATTTTCAGCTTTTCTCCACCACTTAATGCTGAAAATGCTATATTTGGAACCTGCCATTTTGCCAGCAAATCTGCTTCCTCTGTTGAAATATCCAGCCTCTCAAAATAAGCGAGCTCCTGCTCAACATAGGCAATCTTTGTCGTTCCCAGCCCTTGAATCTCTCCTGCTGTTGGCAATAATGCTCCCTGAAGCAACTGCAATAATGTAGATTTTCCAGCACCATTTCTACCAATAATGCCAATAATCTCTCCTTGCTTCACTGTTCCTGTCACATGCTCAAATAATAATGTATCCTTTATGTCATAACGAACATTCTGTAATTTTAAAAGCTCTTTCATCATATCCATCCTCTCAAGCTGGAGGAACAAAAAAATCCCTCCAAGTATTTTGGAAGGATTAGTCGCGACAATATCATACGTCATTCATAACTCCAATACGAAAAATACTGTGCTTTCTACTTTGTATATCAAAGAGAGAACAGGCAGTTTTTAGGTATTGAAGCTGCTATATATAGAAAATGGGCGGACTAATCCTATTTTTGTTGTTTGTGAAATATAAAATTTCATATGCAAAAAATAAGATTAGTTATTCATTAGCCACCCATCGTCCCTTCATCTTTTGTTACCATCATTGTAACACCATTTTTGGAAAAATCAATGCTAGCACTTTATTGAAAACATTCATAGGAACGAATTTGATTTCTTATAATTGTACGGAAATGCCAGCCATATCTACGACTCCAACGGAACCCTACTATAAACTCTCTCCCTATAGCAGTTGGATAAAACCAAAAGCTTCTACCATTGTTCATCCAAATATACGTATTTCTAAATAAACAGGCTCGGATTCCACTTGATCCTACTCGCCATGCAGGAATTGGCGGCGAAAAGCCTGGCGGTGTACTCATTGGCATTTGCCCTGCTGGCGGTGACCCAAAATGGGACGGTCCAAAGGATGTTGTTTCAAAATCATCATAGTCATCCCAGCCACTTCTTATAAAATTGCCATCTCTAAATGGATTATTATACACATAAACCCTCCTTTTACATTACTCAATATATGTAAAAGGGCACTTAACCATTGAGCCATTGCCTAAACACATATTCGGGATGTTTTACATTGAATATCCAACCTTACCTCATGGGTAGACTAGAGGAAATTTTATTTGAGGTGATTAGCTTGACCATATCAAAAATAGATGAAGAAAAAAATCATCATCATGAAAACCGCACTCACTATAAGCAACGCAATATGTGGACGGGTATATTATTTGGACTTGGAGCAGTGGCTTTTATCGATGAAGCTCTTTTCCATCAATTATTGCATTGGCATCATTTCTATGATAAATCTACAACAAATATTGGCTTAGTATCAGATGGCTTATTTCATGTATTTAGCTTTTTTGCTACGATTGGCTCAGCTTTTTTACTCGCTGATCTTCATCGAAAGCATGCATTTTGGTTGAAAAGATGGCTTGGGGGTATTTTTCTTGGGGCTGGTATATTCCAGCTATATGATGGAATTATTCAGCATAAGCTGATGAGGCTTCATCAAATTCGCTACAATGTCAATATTCTTCCCTATGATGTTGTTTGGAATGTAGTAGCGGCTATTTTAATCGTTATTGGCATTATTCTATTAGTCCAAACTAATCAAAAAGGACATTAGGGGGTAGTTACTCATGCATGCTCACACTCAAAATTTCCCTATTATTGTGCAGCTCATACTGGCTGTGCCATTTCTTATTGCCCTTATTGCCTATATTGTAGCTGTTATTCTTTCCAATCAACATAAAAAGCAATGGCCTTATTTCCACACCATATGCTGGATTTTCGGCAATTTATGTGCCATCTCCACTGTTATTGGTCCATTGGCATCGCTAATGCATCATCATTTTGTAGCACATATGATAGGGCATCTACTGTTTGGTATGCTTGCACCACTTCTGATGGCATTAGCAGCACCCATTACGCTCCTATTAAGGACTTTACCAGTAAATATGGCACGTGCACTTTCTCGTACAATGAAAAATCGTTATTGTCGTTTTATTCGTAATCCAATTATTGCCTCAATATTAAATGTAGGCGGCTTATGGCTGCTTTATACAACGCCACTCTTTGACCTTATGCATAGCAGCTTACTGTTATATGTATTGATTCATATTCATATTTTTCTAGCAGGCTATGTGTTTACAATTGCCTTTATTTATATTGATCCAACTCCACATCCATACTCGTATATTTTTCGCTCACTAATATTATTAATAGCATTAGCAACCCACTCTATCTTATCAAAATATATTTATGCATTTCCCCCTTGGCAGGTACCAGCTGAGCAGGCAGAGCTAGGCGCCATAATAATGTATTACGGTGGTGACACCATTGAAATCATACTTATTGTCATTCTCTTTTATCAATGGTTTAAAAGCACAAGAAAATCTATCCGACTAAATCGCATTCCTGTTTAGTCAGATAGATAGGATTGGATAATTCGCCAATCCTCTAATTTCTCAGCAAAGGATTTAATATTTTTTCCTGGTATCGGACTCGTTGATGGCATTTTTTGATAGGTTCTCCCCTCTAAAAGCTCTAAGCCAAGATGCTTTTTAAAAACCTCAAATGCCTTCGCCCCATTAAAAAGCACCAATTGAATATTAGGGTAATTTTCAAAAAGTGTATGAAAATCATTTGGCTTTTCATTACGAATTGCTGCATCTAGACTTCCTTTCCGCTCACACATTTCAATAGTATCCCAAAGACCAATCGCATTGCTTTTTAATAATGCGATTCTCTCGTCATACTCCTCAGGGATAGCTGTTCCTAATAGTTCGCCGATGATAGGCCAAAAGTGATTGCGTGGGTTACCATAGTATTGTTGCTTTTCTAATGATTGCTTCCCCGGCATTGAGCCAACAATTAACACCTTTGTCGATGCATCTACAACTGGCAATAAGACATTTTTTATTGCTTGTGACATTACCATCACCTCTTCCCTTATTGTAAATAAATATTGTGCCTCTTACCATTTTTAAGCCCTTTCTTGAATTTATGTTAGACTTATTATTAAACAATCATCTATACAGAGGTGAAATATGAAAAAATGGATTCAATCTCTTACAGCTAAAATGATTTTTTTAATTAGCATTCTCATTCTTTTTATATGTGGGATATTTGTCTATCTTTTGCAGACACATATTCGTGATATAACGGAGGAGCAAATGGGTATAGAAGCCTTACATATTGCTAAAACAGTTGCTTCCATGGAGGAGATTATTGCTGCTTTTAATGAGGACAATCCAAGTGAAGTGATTCAACCAATTGCAGAATCGATACGTACTGATATTGATGCAGCATTCATTGTTGTAGGCAATGCTGAAGGTATTCGTTATTCACACCCTATTACAGATAAAATTGGCAGTACAATGGTTGGTGGCGATAATGATGCTGTATTAATTGATAGACAAGCATATATATCAAAAACAATGGGATCATTAGGTGAATCAATTAGAGGCAAAGCACCAATTATACAGGATGATAAAATCATTGGTGTTGTTTCTGTTGGCTTTTTAACAAACAATATTAAGGCAATTATTGATAGCTATATGCATAAATGGAGCACATATATCATTATTATTCTTTTAGTGGGTATACTTGGTGCTATTGCTATATCCATTTATATTCGAAGATTATTATTTAATATGGAGCCTAATCAAATCGCTAAATTATACCAGCAAAACAAGGTAATATTAGAAACAACCGAAGAGGGAATCATTGCAGTTGATCAATGGCATCAAATTACAACGATTAATAAAAGTGCCTATGAGATACTTGACTCCACGCATCATAAATCATTACCAGAGTGGATGGGTACAAAAATTGAGCATATTTTCACACCAAAAATTGTTGAAGAGGAAGTTATTCATAATTTAGAGCTTCCCCTTGAAAAGCATATTATTATTTTAAATAAAGCTCCTTTAGTTGATAAAAAAAGGAAAATTGGTTCATTATATACCTTTAGAAAAAAGGTGGATATTCAAAAAATTATTGATGAATTAAAGCAAATTAAGCAATATGCAAATGTCCAACGAGCATACACGCATGAATTTGCCAATAAGCTGCATATTATTTTAGGCTTGCTTGTCCATAAGCATTACAACGAAGCCATCGAGTTTATTAAAGAAGAGCAAAATATCCAGCTTAAAAATCAAGCCTTTTTAAATAGTAATATTACATCGCCGCTTTTATTGGCTTTAATACAAGGAAAAATTGCAGAAGCTGCCGAACTTGGCATTAAACTGGAGCTTCAAGATATTCCTTCAACAATACAATTATCGAAGCAACAAGAAAATGCTCTCTTAACGGCACTTGGCAATGTGCTACAAAATGCAATTGAAGCTTTAAAAAATGTCACGCTTCCTGATAAACGAATTCAGCTATCTATTAATGATTATAAAAATCATTACTTATTGGAAATTCAAGATAATGGACCAGGCATTAACAATGATGTGTATGATCACATCTTTATAAAGGGTACTTCTACAAAAAAGGGCATGGATCGTGGACATGGTCTTGCTATTAGTAAGCAAGCCCTTCAAGAAATCAATGGCGATATTGTATTAGATACAGGTGATTTACCTGGAGCATGCTTTTTAATTTTCATTCCGAAAGGAGGCAATGAGCATGACACCGTTACAACACGTATGGATTGTTGAGGATGATTTTAGAGTAGCTAAAATTCATGCAGACTATGTCCATGCTATTAAAGGATTTAGTGTCACTGAAAATTTGCGTACAGGTCAAGAAACAATTGATAAGCTAAAGACTGCAGCTCACTTACCAGCAGTTATATTAACAGATTTATATATTCCTGATGTTGAAGGTAGCTCATTAATCGCTCATATACGTCATCTCTACCCTTCTATTAAAATTATCGTAATATCAGCAGCAACTGAAATAAAACTAATTAAAGAAGTGATTAATTTAGGCATTTTGGATTATTTAATCAAGCCTTTTGAACAGCAGCGGCTTCAGCAGGCATTCAATAAGTATTTGCAGGAGCTTTATTTATTTCAAAAAAGCACAAATGTTACACAGCAGGATATTGATTCGCTATTTTATTATGAATCGACCGCTAAGCTGGCAGCTGAAGACACATTTGTGAAAGGCATTGATTTGCATACACTGCAGGCTGTTAAAAGCATTTTTGAAGAATCAAAAACAGAGGAGCTTACAGCCTCACAATTAAGCGAGCTGATTGGCTCTAGCCGTTCGACAGCTCGCCGTTATTTAGAATATTTAGTAAGCGAGCAGTTTTTACAGACAAAGCTTATTTATGGTTCTGTTGGAAGACCTGAACGAAAATATGTATACTGTGAAACTTATGAACAAAATTAATCATATGTTCTTTATTTAACATATGATTATATTATTCTCCTCTCCTTTACACTATGTTATTTTTTTAAATAATCTGAAATAGTTGTTATTATAAGGGAGGAGATATTTTGAGTTTAAGTATAATTGGTTTTTTAACCATTATTATTATTGTTTCACTACTAATTAGCGGTCGTGTATCACCACTTGTTGCAATGGTTATTCCGCCTATTATTGCCGCATTAATTGCTGGCTTTAGTTTTGATGAAATAGGAGAATTCTTTACTTCTGGATTAACCTCTGTGATGAGTGTCGCTGTAATGTTTATCTTTGCGATTATTTTCTTTGGCATTATGCAGGATACTGGTTTATTCGAACCATTAATTAATAAAATGATTGCGCTTTCAAGAGGGAATATTATTACTGTAGCAGTGATTACAGTGCTTATCTCTGTCGTTGCACAGCTTGATGGTTCTGGAGCCTCTACATTTTTAATTACAATCCCAGCCTTATTACCTTTATATTTACGATTACGCATGAATCCATATTTATTACTGTTGTTAATTGCTGGGTCTGCTGCAGTGGTCAATATGATTCCTTGGGGTGGACCATTAGGTCGTGTGGCATCTGTATTAGAAACAGATGTTACTGAATTATGGTATCCGTTGATTATTATTCAAGTAATTGGTATTGTGTTAATGTTAATTTTAGCTGTCTTTCTTGGTATTAGAGAGAAGAAACGTATTCTTAAGCAATATGGTACACTTGAAATTGCTGCTGAGGATCAAGTAGTAGGTCAAGGTATCATTGCAACAGAGGTAGATACAAGCTTACAACGCCCAAAATTAATATGGGTGAATGCCATTATTGCTATTGTTGTCCTTAGCATTTTAGTGGCAGGTATTTTACCAGCAGGACTAGCCTTTTTACTTGGTGTAGCCATTGCGCTACCAATTAACTATCGTTCACCTAAAGAGCAAATGGCACGTGTACAAGCACACGCTCCAAATGCCTTAACAATGGCATCTATTATTATTGCAGCAGGGTTATTTTTAGGAATTCTTAATGGCACAGGTATGTTAGTAGCCATCGCTAATGATGCTGTAAATATTTTACCAGCGTTTTTATTATCTTATTTACATATCATTATTGGTGTACTTGGTGTACCATTTGATTTGTTATTAAGTACAGATGCGTATTACTTTGCATTATTCCCTGTAGTGGAACAAATCGGATTATCTTTTGATATTGATTCTCTTTCAACTGCCTATGCCATGATTATTGGTAATATTGTTGGTACATTTGTATCACCACTTGCACCAGCAGTTTGGCTAGCGCTAGGTTTATCTGGCTTAGAAATGGGCAAGCATTTAAGATATTCCTTCTTCTGGATGTGGGGATTAAGTATCCTTCTATTATTTATCGCTGTAGGACTAGGCATTATTACTATTTAATAATTGATCAAAAACCAGCTACTATCTGCAATGGTAGCTGGTTTTATAATGGAAAATCTGAGCCTATAAGTATATCCTGTGAAGACATTAGCAAAAGATTTTGTAAGGAATGCTTTTTAATATACGATTGCACAATCGCATAGCCAATACAGTAACCAATCCATGGGGGAAGCTTGCCGCCATATAAAAATTCAATATGGTTTTCTAACCCTTCAAGATGAATATTCGCTAAAAAATCTTTCTTCCATAGAGCAAGCATATGATCAAATGTATAATTATTTAACCAAGGTGCTAGCCATTTCTCACCATAGAGCTCCTTTACTGCACTTTCTGCTAAACCCTCCAAAATAAGCGAATCCAATAATGTCATGTCCTGTAAAGACTTATTCAAATAGTGCATACGGCAAACATGATGATATTCATGTGCCAATAATGCCTGAAGCTCCTGCTTCTCAAGCTTAGCAATCAATAGAAACAGTGCATTTGGATAAGCAATGCCGTTTTTATTTGTTATTGTTTGCTTAGCTGTTAAAGGAAAAATATAAATAGGTATGCTAGGCCCGCTCCACTTTTCTTTTAATTTTCTATACTCCTTTTGCACAACTTGCCAACTATTTTGTTCTTGCAAGCTCTGGATATCAATTATTTCATCAGGTTGGAATAATCCCTGCTGTAATAGCTCAAATTGTATTTCCTCCAATGAGCCATGATAAAAAACTTCTAGTAAATGACGACAAAGTATAGTGCGCTGTAACATTTCCCCATTCGCCAAGCCACTTGCCTGTTGTTGTATGACAAAGTTATGCAGCCATATATCTGTTGGCTGAACAGTCATTCTTCTCTCCCCCCTTTATAGCTTATGCCTTATTAGACAATCGGCTAATGATAAATGCATGAATTTGCATATATTAGCTTGTAACAGTGTAGAAAGGAGGGATCGTTGTGAGTCCAGCTGATGCTTATAATCTTTGCTGTCAATATCATGGTAAGCGTGTTAGAATTACGGATTCATCTGGTAAAGTACACGTTGGAGAAATTACAAAAGTAGATAGAAGACAAGTATGGATTCTACCGGATAGAAGATATCGCGGTTACGGCTTAGGCTTTTGGGGATTCGGAGGATCAGGCTTTGGCTATGGCATTGCACTAGGGGCTATTTTAGGTATTGCCCTTGCACCCATTATCTTCTTCTAAATATAGCCAACGCTTTTCATATGAAAGGGCGTGTCTAACAATACTTGATCAGACACGCCCTTTCACTTACTGGACTTGCTCTTGCTGCTGTTTACTTTTAATCAACTCGGATACTGTGACAAATGTATAGCCTTGCTTTTTTAAAGCAGGGATTATTTCTTCAAGTGCCTTAATCGTTTGTGTACGATCTCCACCACCATCATGAAATAAAATAACGTCCCCAGGCTTTGTCCCCTTCATCACCTTTTGAATGATTTTCTTTACGCCTGGCTGCTTCCAATCCTGTGTATCTTGATGCCAAGACCACATAACAACCTGATAGCCATCCTTTACAGCAGCATTAATCATCGCATCTGTATAGTTTCCACCAACAGGACGGAATAAAACTGGGGAAAATCCAGTAATACTATAAATCGTATTATTTGTTTGTCGAAGCTCTTCTCGCAGTTTATTGATGGAAGCCTTAAATGGGTGTGTATACGTATGATTTGCTAATTCATGCCCCTCTGTATAAGAACGTAAAACAAGGTCTGGATATTTTTCAGCATTTTTGCCAATCATAAAAAAGGTCGCTTTTGCATCATATTTTGCCAATAAATCCAGCACTGCCGCAGTGTATTCAGGATGCGGTCCATCATCAAAGGTAAGCGCAATAATTTTATCTTGTGTGCGAATATCCCACACAACCTCACCTGTTTCCTCATAATAATGTCGACCTTTATCAGCATGGCTTTTCTGCCCTACAAAAATGCCCGAGATGATTAACAAGCAAATCGTCAATACCAATACATATAAACGTGTCATAGCATCACCTCCCAAGTTCAAATTCACAGAACTCCGTCAACTTACTATTTGCGAATTGCAGTGAATTATACTTGTGAAGGTTTAGCCGCCCTGCTATTGTATAATGGTTTTGGGAGGGAGTGGCATGAATAAATTATTAGTAGTTTTTTATTTCATTAGCATTATTATAACCGCTATCATTTTTGCTTTAATCAATGTTTTGACGGGTCCTGTTTTGCTAGAGCGATCTTCCATTAGCAATGGCAATCCAGGGCTTTTCCCCCTTATCTTTTTAACGCCCTTTTTGATAATTTCAATAATAGGAACCTTTAAGCTTGCTATTATGTTAGCTAGAAAAATGTTCAAGACTGTACAATTTTATTTAATGATGATTTGCTTATTAGTTTTTTCAAGTGTGATTTATTGGCTTACGTTTAAAGAAGCCCAAGCATTACGATTATTTATTTTCCAACATAATCATTCCGTTACGGAGATTGCTGAAATTCCTCTGCTAAACACCTATTCAAATGCTATTTTTTTCAATGGCTGGACATTGCTTGCACTCCTATTTACAGCGAGTGGCATCGCTTATATATGGACATTTATTCAACATCGACAGTAATCTTTTAATTTTTTAAGAAAATGTTGAACACCTTACTTGTCACTTCCATATGTATATAAAGAAAGGGAGTGATTTTGATGGTGATTATTGAGCCTATTATGATTAAAGGTCATTTTTTCACTGCAGTAACTGTTCAATTACCTAAAACAACACTACTAACCATTTCGAATAATACAGGCTACATTATGTGTGGAGCACTTGATGTTGGCTTATTAAATAGCCGCTTAGTTGATCGGAAAATCATTGCTGGTCGCGCAGTAGGAGTAAAAACAATTGATGAGTTGTTAACAGCTCCATTAGAATCGGTTACTTATGAAGCAGAGCAGCTTGGAATTACAGAGGGCATGGCAGGTGTGGAAGCATTACTAAAAATGATTTAAATAGGTTATTACAAAAGCGTCGGTGTGGACTAGACGCTTTTCTTTTCGTCGCTGAATAAGCCTATTAGCCCTTTCCCATACTAAGGATAAAGGGAGCGTGCCAGCATGAATCATCATAAACAATTACAAATACATGTCACTCTACTTATTATTGTGTTACTGGTTTTTATTTGGTCTGTTATTCAACCATCTTCCTACCTTGATTGGCTTGCTGAAGTCAGCCCTGGCATAATTGCAATCATTATAGTAGTTGCCCTCTATCGTAAATTCCGCTTCACCACATTGTCTTATTTTATTATTGCTTTATTAGCTATTCTTACTTTTATTGGTGGACATTATACGTATTCAGAAGTTCCACTTTTTAATTGGATAAAGGATGAATTTCATTTACAGCGCAATCATTATGATCGCTTCGGCCATTTTTTAAAAGGTTTATTAGCAATTGTTATCAGGGAAATATTAATTCGTAAGACACCTCTTACAAAAGGTGCTTGGTTAACAGGTATCACAATTAGTATTGTGCTCGCTATTGCTGCCCTTTATGAAATCATTGAATGGCTAAGCACAAGAATTTCTAAGGGCAGCAAGGGAGCGAAGGATTTTTTAGGGATGCAGGGTGATCGTTGGGATGCACAATGGGACATGTTTTTAGCCCTGTTGGGAACTATTTTAGCATTGCTTGTCCTAACAAAGCTTCATAATAAATTATTAACAAGGCTAAACAAATAACAAGCTTTCGCATAGCATGAATAATGATCTTATAAAAGGAGGGATTCTATGTACTATGTACAAACTCAGCAGCCATCACGGGTAATTACTGTCACTGGCAATGGACAGGTAATGGCTGCTCCAACTTCTTCCCAGCTACAAATTGAAGTCCAGACACGGGGAAAAAATGTTCAGCAGCCTCAACAAGATAATGCCACAATAATGAGGCAAGTTATTCAAGCATTAGTAGCGCTAGGTGTTCCAAGGGAAGATATTCAAACAGCTACATATACAATTACACCGCTGTACAACTATGAGGATGGTCAACAGATTTTTAATGGCTATGAAGTTATAAATGCAATTATTGTGAACACTTCCGATTTAGATAATATTGGCTTCATTATTGATACAGCTATCGAAAATGGTGCTAACCGTATTGCCAATATCCAATTCAACGTGAATCAGATGGATGCTTATTATCAGCAAGCGTTAACCTTAGCTCTTCATGATGCACAAATCAAAGCAAAAACCATTGCGGATACTATGCGTATCGCATTGCCACCACTTCCCATTGAAATTACAGAGGAGCAGGCTAATACGCCTATTCTTTATCGTTCCATGGCTGATTCCTCAGGATTTACACCTATAGAACAGGGACAAATTCCTGTTCATGCTACCGTTCGTGTCAAATTTCAATACTAAGAAAAATTTATTAATGTATTTTTTCAATATAAGGATTATCATCCGCTGCTTTGATTACAATATCGAAATACTGGCAATACAGATGTATAAACAATTCATACTGAATACGTCGTTCATTATGTGACTGCCTTAAATAATTGATATCTGTCCCTCTTTCCATAACATCTCGACTTGATCTTCTCTTTAGCTCTGTAGCTTCATCTGTATAAGATAACTTTTTAAATCAAACAACAATGGGTCGATAAATGCTATACTCATACCTGCTACGATCGTTAGTGGTTTTTTGGATGAAATAACAGCACCTTTTAAATAATGTGTATCAATTGTTAATCAATTACGCTCCAGCGTAATTGCGTTCGGATTTTTTCGAGTTCACTTGAAAAGCTCCCCCACTACATTCATGAAATTACATGGCAAGTCATATATTGAAACATCATAAATTGCTTTCACAAGGAGGATTCAATGCAACCTAAAAAATTGCGCTTACGGAACATACAGCGTCTTGCTTATGAAATTACGGACGAGATGCATAAAGACAGGTATCGAACTGACATGCATAAACTGATTCCAATCATTGATAATTTAGCTCGAGCCATTAGTGATTTAACGGATTCTACTGGACAATACTCATTAGATTATGTAGAGGAAAAAGTGAAAAATGCTCATGCACTTTTATTTAGCAAAGAAAAGGTAGATATGTATTCATAAGAATAAGGGAAAAGGGTAACCATATAACTGGCTACCCTTTTATGCATTAATGCGTTTCAGGTTCAAATGTTTTACAGTCTGTTTCCTCACTATTGGAAGCTTGTTTTCCCTTTTGGCTAACAACATAAATTTTTTCTGCTGTACATTTGTTACCAGCGTCCCAAAATGTGCAGTTATTGACCTCACAAAGAATTTCTTGTGTCATCATTTCACACCTCCTCTTTGTTAGCTTTAACAAATTAGAGGCAATCAATACGTTTTATCTATTCTTTTGATTTACTAACATTTCCTTTTTATTCAATCATGCTAATTATTACTTTTTCATATCTTTCAACATTCGTGGTAACTATATAAATTAGTTGTCGAGTGGTATCAATTCTTCTTATCCACTTCATAAAATATAAAGAAAAAAGATAAGATAAATATTATGAAAAACCATATTATTCGTGATGTTGAAATGATATTCCCAAATGACTCTTTATCTAGTTTATAGAACAAAAAAGTTGCTATAGTGCTTCCTCCAACTGCAAACATTGAAATGATGATTGCGGAAATAGCAGAAACAAATATTCGTTTAACAGTGATAGAAATACTCATCACACCTCCCTCTATAATTAGATTTCAAGTGTCAGTAGAGCCGCCAGAGTGGCAAGCATAAACTTTGGTGTTGAGCCTAGTAATATTTAGAGGTAATTCAATTTCTAGTCCCTTATTTTATTCATTATTTTGAAGATTCTTTTTTATGATATTAACAGCAACACTTTATTCCATCTGAAAATCTAAATTAGCTGGGTGTTTTGGCAAAGATGTTTGCGTTAGCATATTTGTCGATGGCACTTTCTCGTCAACCTCCTCCAAACGAAAACCATCTGCCCAAACTTTACCAGAGCCAATTAACAAGACACCAAAATAAATGGAATCACTTTCTTCAGGCACATCTAACACGATTGAATAATGATTCCAGTCAGTAGTCCCTGTAACAGCACGTTGATCCATATTATCAAATTGAATTGTATCTCCCATACTGTTATCAATCCGCATCCACGCACCACATTTGGCTGCATCTACCGTCTTTAAGTAGCAGGACATTTTCAGTCGCTTCCCCTTATAGCCTGCTGCAAGAAAGCCTTGCATCATTGTAGCAAATTGCCCGTTATTTGCATTTGCGGTTGTGGAATATAATACACCTGACCGCTTTCCTGAATGAAATACTTGATCATCTGTATGGAATTGATATAATTCTGGATTTGCACCACTCAACGTCCACCCCTTAACTTGTTCACTTGATTCCACCAACTTTTCCTCCTCCATCATATTTAATGATTGCATCAATTTCCGATATTTTCCTGGCGGCAAAGCATAAACCTCTTTAAAGGCTCTTGTAAATGCTTCTTGTGATTGAAATTGAAGTGTAACAGCGATCGTTACGATTGATGCATTGGAGTACAGCAAATAACTTGCAGCCATAGCAAGTCGACGCATTCTTATATATTCACCAATCGTCATCCCTGTTTCTTGCTTAAAAATACGGCTAAGATGGTATTTTGAATAGCCCGCATTGCCTGGCAGACAGTCAAATGAAATTTCCTCCAATAATTGTTCTTCAATATAAGCAATAGTTCGCTGTGTTGCTTGACTATACTCCATATCACTCACCTCATCTTTATCATAACGGAGAAGGAATCAAATTATTTGATAGCGATTGCTAAATTTAGCATTTTGTTTACGTAAGAATTCACTATTTTAAATGGTTTCAGCCTATAGCTTGACCTTTAATAAAATGCCACAGCTTCCTTTTATACATCTAAGAAGGTATGGTCAAAATAAGCTTTAAAATTAGGATAAAGATATTTTAACGATGCTTGGATATCGATATCTTCATCAAATAACATTTCATGATCAATCTCATAAATAGCACAGCCTTCTTCATCCTCTAAATGATTTACATCTATACAAAAAATACAACCGTATTCTGCATCCCAGCAAAACGGTAAGTAGCCTAGCTGACATAATGTAGGATTATACATATCTCGAATACTATCCAAAGGATTATGTACGCCTTGTTCAGGTATATGATCAAAATAATGATGGTATGTTGAAATAAATGCTTTATACCACTGCGGAAATTTCAAGTCAAATTCTTTTTCTAAGCCTTGAATATCTTGCTCTGTTACTTGAGAAGAAATTAATTTCCAAACTGACCATTCCCCATCAATATCCATTACCTTCATTTCCTCAGGCACATTTGGGCGCATCCATCTACAAAAGCCCTCATCAGAAATATGAGAATATCGGTCGTAATAAGCCTGAAAACCGCTTTCAATATATTGACGAATATTTATCATACAGCTCGCCTCCCTTTATCAAAACACCTAAAACCATTATGGCACATAAGATAAGATATCAGTTATAGGATAGGAGGAATTGCTTTGTATTACAATTCTTATCCGTATTTTCTTTATGCCTATCAGTATCCAGCCTACCAGCTTGCTATTAATCCGTTCCCACCTGTTGATACACATAAATTTAAAAATTCAGCTACACAAATAAAGGCAATCATGCAGCAAGCACAATTACTAACAGATAAAATTAATAGCTCCCAGCAATTTGCTCATGATTTAATGAATGCAGCGCAGCTTTCCAATAAAGCAAAGGTTGAACAATTAATTACATCCACAGGTATTACAATGAAATTTGAAACAAACTATACACCAGATAGCTTCCAAATACGCCTTATCAATAGTGGTTGCTGTGGGATCACATTAAATATGAATTGGTAAAATATTATCCTTGTATTCCTATCGAAGTTGTAAACAATAAAAATATATGTTAGAGTATTGATAATCATTATATCTGAAAATTCTTATATTACTTTTCTTATCAAGAGAATTAGAGGGAGCTGGAAAAGCAAGCTTCTTTATTTACCACTACATACAGAAAGCAGGGAACTAGATGTCAAACGAACTTTTACAAGCATTACAATTATTAAAATCTAAGCAATGGGTCGATTTAACACATACATTTGGTCCTAATTCACCGCATTTTTTTATGTTTGAGGATGCAAAATTTGAAACATTATTTTCTCATGATGATGGCTTTTTCGCCCAACAATTCACATTCCCAGGTCAATATGGTACACATATTGATCCACCCATTCATTTTGTGCGTGACACACGCTATTTAGAGGAATTAGAGTTAAAAGAGCTTGTTCTTCCCCTTATTGTCATTGATAAATCACAGGAAGCAGCGAACAATCACGATTTTACCTTAACAGTTCAGGACATTGTTGATTTTGAAGCACAGCATGGAGAGATTGAAGCAGGGGCATTTGTGGCACTGCGCACAGATTGGAGTAAACGTTGGCCTGATAAGGAAGCCTTTAATAATGCGGATGAAAATGGACATAATCATATTCCAGGCTGGGGCTTAGAGGCTTTACACTTTTTATTCAAGGAGCGCAAAGTGAGTGCCATTGGGCATGAAACATTCGATACCGATTCTGCTGTTGATTTTCGTAAAAATGGACAGCTTGCTGGTGAATATTTTGTACTTGAGCAAGACACCTATCAAATTGAGCTTATGACCAATTTAGATAAGCTCCCTACAAGAGGCGCGATTATCTTTAATATCGTACCAAAGCCAGAAAAAGCATCTGGATTCCCTGTACGCTCATTTGCAATTTTGCCATAATATAAAGCTGGTATGATTCTTGTCTTGAATCATACCAGCTTTAATATTTTCTCCAACTTTATGAGTATTCGCTCTAGCTTCACGGTTATTCACCCTGACTTCGCGAGTATTTCTTCTAGCTCCGCGGGTATTCACTCTCCTTTCGCAAGCATTCGCTTCAATCTCAAACGCTCTCCCTTATTTGTAGTTCATTTTCACTAAATCACAATAAACTCTCTATAATGTCCTTTTAAATTTTTGTACATATTTCGACAAACTTTTCTCAAACTATGTAACTTGCTTTAGCAACACCGATAAATACTGTTACAAGCATATTGCCAATAATAATTAACTAATGGCATCAGAATTATTTTTATTTTAATAATTCTAAAGGAGTATACCAAAGCACACAGAATTGTTAAAATAAAAGATAAGAAATTAAATACATTGAACGATAAATTTATTCGTATAAATAGAACAAAAGAAATAAAATCCTACGGCATGCAAAAGGAGTTGATTCTTATGGCATTTAACATTTATTACTATGAAAGTAATGTGGATTGTAAATGTTGCAAAAAGCGTTTTACAACCTATAAGGTGCGTCCTAATCGATATAAAATTATCGAGGAGCAATCTGATTTTATGCCTGTTTATGAAGGCCTTAATCCTTTGCTGTACGAAGTTGCCGTATGTCCACATTGCGGTTATGCCTACCATAAATCAATGACTCGAACATATGGACCCTTTATGTTGCTAATTGAGGAATTATATATTAAAGAGCTTCAAAAGCCGATGAACATCTGTCAGGAGCGCACTATTGATGATGCTATCACTAGCTTTAAGCTCGCTTATTTAGTGGCTCGTGCAGCCATGGAGGAAGCACTGCTAATGGCTAATTTCGCCTTAAAAATTGCGTGGCTGTATCGTTTAAAAAATGATCAGGAGTCCGAAAAACGTTATCTTTTTGCGGCTAGAGATTTTTACAGTAAATCCTTTGCATCCAATCAGGAGGGCGGGGAAAGAATTCAGTTTTTACATGCCGAATTAAGCCTTCGACTTGGTGATATTACTGAGGCAAAAAGAGGATTTTCACGCTTAATTGCCGATAAGCATGTGTCGCCAAAGTATCGTAAACTTGCACGTAATCGCTGGGAAAATTATAGATATGATGAACAGTCTGCAGCAGTTAATGAATGTGAGGAGGAGAGGGATAGTTATGTTGCTATTTCAAAAAAGAATTGATGTAAGAGAAGAAGATATATTTTCAGAGTTACATCATTTTTTATTAAGAAAAAATAATCGCTATTTAACAAATGATGAAGTTGTCGCTTTAACAGGTGTATCATCTGAGCTGCTATATAAATGGGTGAAATCTGGAAAATTAAAAACAGCCATCTTTCCTAACTTAGGTGCACCTTGTGAAAGATGTGGGCAAATTACACAAGCAAAAATTTGCATAAGCTGCTCCTCCTCAATTATTGGAACATTACAGCAAGAGGAAAAAGATCGTGCATGGTTTAATCAAATTCAACGCAACGCTAGAACAAGCACCTATCATTATAAATAAATAGAAGAGCATCTCCTGTTGAATTAGCATGGAGATGCTCTTCTATTTATGTGTCCATTGATATTGTATCCCATTGTTCATTGCGATAACCAATTAACCAAAATAAGCCTCTACGCCTTTCCATTACAACACTTTCATTTAAAGCTGCTGGCGCTGTTTGACCATTAATACGACTATTTACACAGGCCCAATGTAATCGGTAGATTTTATCAGCCTCATCCAAAATTTCTTCCTTACTACGCATAGCTGTTTGGGCATAAAATTGCTCGAATGTTTCATGGCGAGAAACAGCCTGGATCGCATATTCACAATTACATATATCATCTGGAAATGCTAATGTTTCTACAAGACCCAATGCCCAAATAAGTGTCCAATAGGCTTCATATTGCCATGTAATATTTACTGCCTCTTGTGCATCTGGATATTGTGCCTGCAGAAAGCTCTTTTCATTGTCCGTTAAAAATTGCTGTACATTATACTTATGCAGCATATTTAGAAAGAACTCTCTTGAATCCTCAATATTTCCGTTTTGTGCTACATCACAGGCAAATTGAATAGCAATTAATAAAGCTACTGCCCTTTTAGCAATATCCTCCTGACTTTTAAAAGCACAGTCCTCTACTGGCGGCAGCTGTGGCAATGATGCTACATAAGGTATCTCTTTCTCTGCTAAGAATGCAATCGTGTTATTTTTTCGTGCTTCTCCTTGTGCTGATGTTACCTCTTGGGCATTTATCATTTTTGTACAGGCATGGGGTCTAAAGTTCGAAGGCCCTGATTGTCCATTAGAATAAACAATAACCGAGCCATTTTGATCAAGCAAAGTACCCTCTGGTAAAAAGCCAACACCACCTATACTTGATAATAATTTTATTAATAGCTGCATATGGTCATCTGTTATTTCTTTATCCATCTCAACTGCAATCACTGTGTTGAACACAGATATTTGAATCATCACAAGTTCCTTTAGTTGTTCATCTTCAAAAGGAATATTGTTATAAAAGCCCATCATTCCAGGAATATTTTTGGCGAAATAATCAGGGTCTATCTCATCAGTAATCACATGAATAGTACCTCGATGCTTTTTAAACAGCCCCCTCGATTTCAATAAATAGCTACTAGCATTTTTTTCAACTGTCAAGTCTTGCGCCAATGTTTCTAAAATTTTATCCTCAATATCGTGTGTATCATTTTTAGAAGCAAATATTGTAAAATGATTCAAGTTATCTCCCCCTATTGTTTCAATACCCAGCTATCCAAGCTATTTAAAGCATGGCTAAATAGTTGTTTATTTTTTCGTAGTACCTCATGCTCTGCCCAAAATGCTAATAACGACTGCCACTTTTCTGCTTCTACATCAGTTGTTGGCACAATTCCTTGACGCATCATATAATCAATGGCTCGGATAGCAGTAAGCCTCTCTACTTCGTGACCGTTTAACCATTCAAGTAATAGCTCTGCGCTTGGCTGTGATTGCGCTAACAATGTATCCCACCCATCGATTGGAAAGGCGAGATAGTCTTTCATCCAATCGATAACACTTGGATGATGGAAATGGCGTAGACGATGTAAGGCTGTATAGCTAGTAATCCTATCCTTTTCAATATCCTGAAGAACTAAAGCTAGCCCCTCTTCTATTGGCAAGCAATAGACTGTTAAATAATCACGCAGGGACTCTGCTATGTCGCTATTCCCTTGCCATAGCTCCCTCACCCACTGCTCAGCCTTATTTGCACATACCTTTACTAGCACATCGCTCCATGCTTGCTGATGCCATAAGGATGAATCTTGCTCAAGCTTTTGACGCAATGCTTGATATACTTGTTCTTTATTGAATAATGAAAAAGCCTCCTGCACCTCGGGATCTTTTACACCATGCATAGAAACATAGAAAAGCAAGGATTCTAAGCTAGCTTTAGCCTGCTGTAAGCTTGACGTTCTGTATTGCTCAAACCACTGTAACCAAATTTGTGAGATGGCTGAATGTGGATTTAAGCCCGCAGCATCACAAAACTGGCGATGCTGCCCGCAATCCACCCCGATACAGCCTAAAGTCGTTACATGATCGACATAAGCATGGAAGCTTGGTGCAAGAAAATCGAATTCATCCTCCTCATGGCTCCAATACCAAATTGATTCATCCCTCAGCTTAATTAGCACAGCATCTCCATTATGCGCTGTGTAAAATTGTAAGTATTGCTGTTCATCTGGCTCCTCCTCGCCACCAAAGTCAGGAAAATATAAATCTGCCAAGCTCCATCCAAAATCACCTGAAGGCTTCTCTGTCAATTGAGTAGGAAGAATTGCTGTATCAGGTAAAGGCCAGTAGAGATTCACTTGCTGAGCATATTTTTGTAATATTTGACGAAACTCAGTAGGAATTGGGATGCCAAGCTGCTCCTCAGCCTGCTGTAGCTCTTGCTCCGTCGCTACAGGCTGAATATCAATAGGATGCACAGAGGCTCCTTGCTGCTTTAATTGTTCGATTAAGCTATGCCAACGCTCCATCCACATAAAGCTTCACCGTCCTTATCCATTACGCCCCAGCGCAATTACCGCTGACGCTTCACTTTCGATACAAAAAGAATTTGCTGAACCAAAATAAATTCACTTCTATATCGTCAAAAACTGCTTCCAAATTAGAAGAAATAGAAAAATATGAATATTTTACTGACATCTAAAAGACAACCTACGATAAAGGGCTCACTTATAGGCGCTTATTGAATCTTTTGTACTTCCATCATAATTTTGGTGACATACTCTTCTTCGCGATCCTTCATGACAGCATCATAAATATATTCCTCATAAACATACTGACCTAATTGATAGCCTTGCTCATGCATAACCTTAAATAATCGGCTATATGTTTCGCCAAGCCTTTTAGAGGGGCCTATATGGTAGCCAATAATAACCTGCCCCTCTATTGCTTTAAAATAAGGATGCCCTTCTCTTGGATGTGGCTGCTCTATATATAAGTAACTATAATTATCATAATTACCCGCTAGCACTTGCTCTCTTGTTGTCATGCCCCCTATTGGATAGCCCGTATCTAACTGGGAGCGGTCTAACTCCTCAATAAAATCAGCTACAGCCTTGACAAACTGCTCCTCCGTAGAATTCTCGATATTTTTACTTAAATACAATGTTGCCTCTGGAAAATATTCAATGGTGATGTCATCAAAGTGAAGATGTAACGCTTCCTCTGTTGTTTTCATTTTGACATCAATAATACCCTCAATGATTTCTAGCTCTCGGCGCTTTTTTGCAACAATCTCCTTTTGCTGATGCATTAATTCTAAAAAATTTTCAGGTGATTTTTCTGCCATATACTGTTGAATATCTTTCAAGGACATGCCTACTGCTTTTAATAATTCAATGACACTAAAAAAATCATATTGTGCAAGGGAATAATAGCGATAACCTTTACTGTCCTTAATAGTAGGTGATAATAAGCCAATTTGATCATAATAAATTAATGTTTGTTTATTAACCTTACATATTTTGGCAAATTCCCCTGTTGTAAAATATTTTACATTTTTATTAAGCATTTTTGAGTTTCCTCCCTTGACTATATAGTAACTATATACTTTAGATTGTACCTATTCACATTAAAAATAGAAAGGTTTTGACATTTATGTTCACGGAGATTCGTGACATTACAGCTTTCAACAAACAGGAAATTTTAGCTTTATGTATCGCTGACAATCAACAGCATTTTATCGAAACAACGAGCCAATGTTTAGCAGAGGCAGAGAGGGATCGACATTTCACACCTTTAGGCTTGTACAAGGATAACACTGCTGTAGGCTTTGCTATGTATGGGGTATTCCCACATGACGACCACAGTCAACGTATTTGGCTTGATCGCTATTTAATTGATGAGCGTTATCAAAAGCAGGGTTTAGGTAAATACTTTTTACAACAGCTTATTCATTATTTAACAGTACAATTTAACTGTCAGCATATCTATTTAAGCGTTTACGACAACAACGCTGTAGCAATTCGACTTTATCAACAATTTGGATTTATCTTTAATGGTGAGCTAGATGATAAAGGAGAAAAAGTAATGGTGTTGGAGGTGCATAGACATGACAACCATTAATCCAATTGAAACAAGACCATTGAAGCCGTTGTTTTTATCATATTTATTCCCAGCCATGGTTGGTATGTTCTTAATGTCCGTTAATATTTTAGTCGATGGTATTTTCGTGAGCCATGGCGTGGGACCTACAGCCTTAGCAGGAGTCAATATTGCCGTTCCTATTTTCTCTATTCTGCTTTCTATTTCTCTATGGATTGGTATGGGCGGTGCTACGCTTTTCTCGATTTCTCTTGGCGAGGGCAATAAACAGCGAGCGCATCAGCTTTTTACATTGGCATTTCTAACAATGCTTGTTATTGTGCTCACTATTATTGGGCTACTATTGTTCAATCTAAAAGATATTTCCTATATATTTGGTGCAAGTGATGATACGTATCCATATGTACAGCAATATTTATATGTTATTTTGCTATTTGGTGTATTTTATACAATCGAAAATCTTTTAAGTATTTTTATCCGAAACGATGGTAATCCAAAGCTGGCAATGCTTGGTTTAATAACAACATCTGTCTTAAATATTATCTTAAACTATATCTTTATTTTTATGCTTGATTATGGTGTCACAGGCTGCGCCTTAGCAACAGCCATTGCTACAATTATCGGTATGTCTGTGCTTTGTCTTCATTTTTTCCGACCGCAATCTGAGCTAAAGTTTGTTACTTCATTTTTTAAGCTAGCAGACCTAAGGAAAATTTTTGCGATTGGACTGCCAAGCTTTATCGTTGAAGCTTCTGTAGCTGTAATTGTTATTTTATATAATGTAACCTTTTTACACTATTTAGGCGCAAAGGGTGTCACAGCCTATGCCATGGTCAATTATATTCATACAGTGCTGTTAATGATTTTTCTTGGGGTTGGTATGGCTCTGCAACCATTAGTTAGCTACCATCATGGTGCAAAATTAATGAAGCGGTTAACAGCCTTATTAAAAATTGGCGTGGCGACTGCCCTTATACTAGGGCTATTAATATCGATTATAGCAATGCTTATTCCTTCTCAGTTAATGGCTCTATTTGGCGACAGCACATTTGCAATTCGCAGTATGGCAGCGCAAGGCTTTGCTTATTTTGCGATCGGCTATATCTTTTTAGGCATCAATATGGTGTTTGCGGAATTTTTCCAATCCATTGAGAAAATTCGTCTTGCTACAATGATTATGCTATTACGAAGCTTTATTCTATTTATTCCAGCGCTATTTATCCTACCAAAGTTATTTGGCGCTCAAGCTATTTGGTGGACCTTCCCTGTAGTAGAGGGAGTAACGGCATTACTGATTTATTGCTATATTAAGAAAAAACCGCAAATTATTGCCCCCTTATAAAATAAAAGGAATCATCTCTTTATTGTAGATGATTCCTTTTTATAATGGCTTATCATTTGTCCTCTTGTATTGGTATAGGCTGCTGCTCCAGAGGCTCTGAGGAGTTAACACCTAGCACATCCAGCAGGAAGATAAATAGTGGAATACCAATGATTAGTCCCCATACACCAAGGAAGTGCTCTGAGAAAAGAATAACCATAAATGTATAGAAAATCGGTAAATCCGTCTTTGCGGACATAAGCTTTGGATTTAAAAAATACGCTTCAATCGCATGCAACACTGTTACCATCACTAAAATATAAACAATATACATTAAGCCACCAATGCTATAAGCAATAATACTCATTGGAATTAATGAAATAATAACACCTGCTACTGGCACTAACCCTAAAATAAAAATCATAATACCAAGAGCAATTAAATGTGGGAAGCCCATTATATAAAGCATAATCACTGATAGTACACAGTTAACAGCAGCAATAATAAACTGTGCCTCAATTACTTTTCCAAATGAGCGAATAAATACTTTTGAAAAATAGTGAAGCTCATCATATAAAGGTCCAACCTTACTATCCTTAAACTTTGCTGTAAATTCAATAATTCGTTTCTTCTCTAGTAGGATAAATAAGCTTAATATTAATGAAATCAAGATTTGCATAATGATTTTACCAATATTCGTAATATTTTTAAGAGTTATATCTACACCCTGCTCTAAATATTTACCAAGCTCAATTTTCTCAAAGGTTGGTGCTAAATATCTGGCAATCTCATTATCATCTGGATTAACATTAAAGCTTGCTATAAGATCAAAAAGCTGTGTGATTTGCTGTGTTACAACCGGCAAATACTTATAAATAACTGCTACAATTGCACCAGCAAGTAATAAGTATAAGGTTACCGTAACTGCTTTTTCATTTAACGGTACATATCTCTTCATACTCTTTGTTGTTTTCGTAGCAAGCTGATTCATTAAATAGGTGATAATAAATGTCAGCAAAATAATATTGATCATACTACGCATTAAATATAATGCAACCGCAATGCCAAGTAAAAGCATAAAACGTTTAAAGCCATGGCTTCGGAAAAAATTATTCATTGATTCACTCCTTTTACAAAATGGCCTCGCTGCCTCTGCTACCTAGGGCTACACGCTCAAAATTGATTTACAACAATACGCATCATTCTTATGTAAAAATTTCCTCTTTATTAAGTATAGCCATATATCTTTAAGATAAGACGAAATTCATATTTCTTTAAAATTATTGTTTGAAGCTATAGATGGAAGTGAATTGTATGTTTTGTCAAATTAAAAAGTCTATATTTTATCCTTGTGAAAGCTTTATCAGCGTATAAGCCAACTCTATAAATCTATTATAACCCTTTAAATCAACATATCCAATTTGAAAGTTCTTTTATAATGGTATTTCTATAGAATTTTTACTAAACATTATTCTATGAAAATTGTAACAAACCTAACTTAAAGATTGATATTGAGGTAGAGGCTTATCAAAAGCTCCGCCATACCATTTTATTCTAATTGATATAGAAATATGTAATTTTTAGTTACTTCTAAAAACAAAGGAGCTGTTAGGGACATCAGCTTCTACTGACTTTCCCAACAGCTCCCATTATTTAAGCAGTTACTATTATGGTCGTTCTATCGCAAAAACCTCACCCATTTTTGCATAGTTTGATCCTGCAAGCCTGCTAACTGCTTGTAATTTGCTTGGATCAATATAACCTTCATGATAAATTGTTTCATCTATATGAAATTGGACAACTTCTCCAATCAATAAATCGCCAGTCTGCTCCTTACCATTCATCAATGGAATTGTTTGTACTAAGCGACATTCCATGCGCACCTTTGCCTCTTGAATACCGGGAACAGTTATTTGCTGACTATCCACTAATGTAAAGCTTGTACGTTCAATCTCACTTTCTGTAACAGGCAAGGATGCTGCTGTTTCATTTACCTGCTCCACGTTATCCTCATCTACAATATGCACAACAAATTGCTGACGATGATGGATATGTCGAGTTGTATCTTTTAAGCGTCCATTTGGTCCTTGAATCGCTAAAGAAATCATAGGCGGATTAGATGACACGATATTAAAATAACTAAATGGCGCTCCATTTACAACACCCTGCTCTGATTTTGTTGTAACAAAAGCAATTGGTCTTGGAATAATACTTCCAATGAGTAATTTATAGTTTTTGCGCTCTGAATTATTCTTAGGATCAATCGAAATCAAGCTCGCGCACTTTAATTGGAATTAATGTTCTTTCTAATTGTTCACGATGCTGCTCGTACTGAGGTGGTAGCATTAATTGACTTCCCATCGTTTCAGATGTTTCGTCATAAGCAAATCCAGGAGGGTCTGTAGCGATTTCAAATAAAATCTCGCCAGGCTCACGGAAATAAATCGCATTAAAATAATTACGATCCTTCACTTCCGTTACATGTTGCCCATGATTCATCACATATTTTTGCCACTCTAAATGATCTACATTATCCTCGGCTCTCCATGCAATATGATGAACCGTTCCTACGCCCATTTGACCATGTAAACCTGTTATCATTTTTACATCAACCGTATTGCCAATATCTGCATTTGATTTGAAACGAATATAGTCGCCTTCTGCCGCTACTTGCTCAAGACCCATTACCTCTGTTAAAACCTTTGCTGTTTCTTCAGGATGACTTGAATATAAAGTAGCTCCGGCAAAGCCTTTAATTGCAACTTTAGGTGTTACCTCGCCAAATGTCCATTCATTTACTGCGCCTGCAGCACGTGCAACGAGTTCAATATGCAAGCCATGTGGATCATCGAATTGAATAACTTGTTCACCAAAACGTTCTGCTTTGTGGAAAGGTATCGCAAACTTTGCTAAGCGGTTAATCCAAAAAGGCAGTGCTCCTTCTGGTACAACATACGTTGTCACACCGACCTGACCATCACCAATACGCCCTTGATACGCATTAGCCCAAGGGAAGAAGGTCATAATTGTACCTGGTTTCCCACCTTGATCGCCAAAATACAAATGATATGTGCCAGGATCATCGAAGTTTACTGTTTGTTTTACTAAGCGTAAACCTAACACGCCTGCATAGAAATCAATATTCTCTTGTGGATGCCCTACAATAGCTGTGATATGGTGAATACCCGCTGTATGCTTTTTCATGTTAACAAGCCCTTTCATCATGACTATTTTTTCCCACTTGTGTCTAGCGAATTGTATATAATGCTTTAGACCATGGAATTAATTGATCTAGCATCTGGTTTACTGAATCTGCTTGTACAGCTTTTGGTTTAAAGTCTGTACCATTTTCAAAATCTGTGAATAATGATAGTGCTGGGTGAACACGTACATCTGCGATTAACAGCTCGCCCATAATGCCACGTAAATGTTCTGCTGCACGAGCACCACCAACAGAGCCATAAGATACAATACCCGCAGCTTTGTTATTCCATTCTTCACGTAAGTAATCTAGTGCATTTTTTAAAGCGCCTGTAATAGAATGATTGTATTCTTGCACAATGAAGACAAAGCCATCTTGTTTAGCAATAATTTCTGACCAAGCTTGTGCACCTGATGCATCTTGTCCTGGTTCGCCTAATAATGGCAATTTATAATCAGCAATATCAATCACTGTATAATTTGCGTCACCACGTTGATCTGCAATTTCCTTTACCCATTGCGCTACCTGAGGACTTACTCGACCTTCACGAGTTGATCCGATAATAATACCAATATTTAATTCTGCCATTGTTTGTTCCTCCTCTTTTTTTGAACTAAAAAATTTATTAAAAAAACCCATCATTGTACCTCCTGACGAAAGCTAAAGGTTCGAATTCATTTATCCTAATTTTATTTATCTTGAATTCGAGATAATAATAACATGTCACTCTAATAAACGTCAACATCTTTGTTTTTTTATTTTAAGAGTGTACTATCCGTTGATTTAAATGTTTTATCCATCACTTTTGGCGCTCTATCCGTCACTTCAAACATTCTATCCATCTTATGAGCAATATCTACAATAAATTTCTTGCTCAGTTCCTCTTTCATCTGATTTTCAGCATCCACCATCACTTGCTCAATAAGGCAATCATTATGGTTAGAAGAACAGCTAAATAATGAGGTTTGCCCTTCAATCGCATAGATCACATCTAAAAAGGAAATTTCCTGAGAACGCTTAGCAATCCGATAGCCACCATTCACACCCGGATTCGATTCAATTAAGCCTGCCTTTACAAGCTTTGTTAAAATTTTAGAAAGATACGTTGGGGATAGATTTTGCATTTCTGCTAAAGACTCTACGCTCATTGATTTTTCTTTAGCGGTTAGTGTCAAAGTAACCATTGTATGTAACGCATAATTTGTTGCTTTTGAATATTTCATTCTTTATCACCCTCCATTAAAGAGCTTTATTATCTACAATATATCAAGAAAAAAAGCATGTTTGTATCAAAACACGCTTTCTTTTATTTTTTATGCTCTTTGCCCATAGCCCGCTTCTTCAGCAATAGCATCCGCCTTGGTTCTATGAATTGTTCCAGCTGGATGATTAGGCGGTGCATAAATTGTGTAAAGCTTTAGTGGCTTATTTCCTGTATTTGTCACGTTATGCCAAGTTCCTGCTGGTACCATTATCGCTGTATCTTCTGAAATATTTCTTTGGAAGTTTAAATAATCTCTTCTAGGTCCCATTTGAGTCACACCATGCCCCTCTTCAATACAAATAAACTGATCGACATGTGGATGAACCTCTAAGCCAATATCTTCTCCTACCTCAAGACTCATTACAGTTACTTGCAAATGTGATCCAGTCCATAATGCTGTACGGTAATTTTTATTGTGCTTTGTAGTTTCTTCAATATCCACAACAAATGGCTCAGGTCCATAATCCTGCCGCATATGATGGTTCGTCCTTTGCGCTACTTGATTTGGATAAGCCCAATAAACAGGCTGTTGATAACCATAATGGTACATCGAGTAATTACCATAATAAGGTTGATACATTTCCTTCAATCCTCCCGTCCATTCTCAACTTATAGTATGCAAATGATGAAAAGAATGTACTTACAGTGCATGAGCAAAGTTGTTCTTTAACTTAGGTTAGACATTGGTTATTATTAAAAATAAAGGAGGTAGTTGCCATGTATGATAGATTGGCTGAAAAACTAGCACATACGACAGCAATTAAATGGTTTCTTGGGCATAGCGCTGAAGATAATTGGATTATAGAGGCTGAACAAGAGCTAGGATTTACCTTCCCCCCTCTTATTGCTGGTGGTTAAAAAATTATGGCAATGCACAGCTTAATGGAGGGAATATTTTAACATTATCCCTACCAGCTTATCGAGATATAAATGACAGCGATCTTCTCTATATTCATCGGCTAAATTTGGCTGATGAGGATTGGTGCAGACAATATCCAAATAGATTAGATATATTTGTTCCAGATTCAGATGAACTATATTTCTTTGATACTTCGTCTAAAGATGAGCAAGGGGATTTTCCGGTTATGTGCTATGACTTAATGAATGCTATGATTTATGAGTATGCCCCTACCTTCGCTAATTTTTTGGAACATTTAATTGATGAACATTCATAAGCTATGATAAAAATCCGCCGTACGTTTTGTAGAGAAAATCACAAAAATTTAAGTGGATTTTCACCGTCTATTATTGAGATAATTCTTTTTTTAGACGTATACGAAATTGATCATCTGTTAGAAATTTTAATTGAAAGCTATTTATACTATTTGAGAGCTTAATTTGCTCCATTGTTGTTAAATTATTAGTAAAGAAGGCTATTTCCGTTTGGTTGCCTTCCTTATCCTCTGCATAAGCTGCCATTGCCAAAATAAAGGCAGTAGACCCTCCCTTTTGCCCTGCATGTGTTAGCCATTGTTGATTTGCAGGATTCTCCATTAGTTGTTCCATCACAGGATCTAAATACTTATATACATCCTCACTAAAGTATTTTTTACGATTTAATTTTTCTAAAATAGCAATGTAATCATTTGTGGGAGCTTTGACTAAACGATCAGACCATACTTTTTGAAAATCCATGCTTAGCAATTTTAACGCCTTTTCTTTCTCCTCATTTGTCAAAGGATGTTTGATCCATTGATTATGAATAGATAATGCCCTCCTGTGATATTCAGATTTATCCATATCTTGTAAAACTATTAATGCCTCTTTTGGCGTTAGCTCTTGTTCTTCCATTAGTTGCATAGGAATATAAAGGGCGCTTGTCATTGGATATAATGGTTCATGCTTCACTACATCCAGTTGCACTACAACATCATTAATAGCCTGAAGACCTAGTATATGCATTAAATATTCTGTATTCGCATTTGAGCTATAGGCAATCATTCCTTTTGCTACCTCACTTAACGGTACACTATCTCTGCCATCAAGATTTAATTGTGCTAGCCATGCTTTATGTGCACCACCATCTGTTCTAGGCAAGTAAAATGTTTCTAAATCCTTTAAAGAAATTTGCTGCTGAGGATTTATACGTCCATCTGCTGCCTGTTGAGCATAGGCAATCGCTACAATTATTTTCACCGTACTTGCTAAAACAAGAGGCTTTTCTGTATTTAGCTCTATCCATGGCTGCTGATTGTGCTGAATAGCTAATGAGATGTTTCCACCCTCTTGATTGTCCTTTATAAATTGCACAATATATTCAGGATCGGCTGTCGTCATATTTTTTTGCACCTTCCAAAATACAATACCTATCGCTAATCCAACACAAACACAAATACCGCTAATGATCCAATATATTATTTTCACATAAGTACCTCCTGTTTATTCTGCTGCTTCTTCCAGCCATTGCTGGAAAGCTGGTGAGGAAGGATCGTTTAATCGAAGTGCTATTTGTGTATTAATTGCTTCTGGTGGCATAATCTCCACAACAATGCATATAGAATCCCTTGGCTGATTGAGGGAGAATAACTCCTCATTAGCAAGCTTTTTCAGGGCTAGTTCCATTGCCTTTAAGCGCAGTAGCAATTCTTCTTGCCATTCGTCCTCTTCAAGCGTCCACATATATGGTCGCTGCGCAAAGCATTTATACACAGCTGTAAAATTTTCTTCGCCAAAGCAACAATAGGGAGAATCTGCATAGGACCACTTCAGAAGATTAGCCATTTCACATGGTGATCTATTGCTACGGCTTGCCTGTTTAACAGCCTCTCGCTCTAATGCCTCCCACGACCAAGCCGAAATGCTCGGCGCATGCCCTTCGCCAGTAGTATATAATGTGCAATAATAAAACCGTTCACCACTTTTAAAAAGCTCCAAAAAGGACTTTCTTGCCGCATTTGCTATCTCCACTGCTAGAATCTCAATGTCATCATTCATTGCCATAGCCATGCCTCCTTTAAAATAATTCGTTGGTCGTTCCTTAAAAATTAGCAGCTTCCATTTCCCCTGTTCTCATAATTATTATAGCAAATCCCTATTTTCCAAAATATAGTTATCGCAATAAGTACAAAATTTAAAATAATGTATTGTGATTCGTTTAGGCTTCTTGCACAAAAAGGTGCGATTCTATTAGAAGAATCGCACCTCAGACTGTAGACAAAAGCCATCGAGAGGTTCACTCTCGATGGCTTTTGTCATTTTTCTTCCTATTTCTTTTATAGATTTGGTTATATACAACCA